>JAHFHR010000069.1 GCA_023246815.1 bacterium
CCGTGCTTCTTCCAATAATTCTTGAATTTTACTTTCAGTTACTTCATACGCCCCTTCCCCAAATCGTTGATAAACAATAGTACCGTGCACATCAACTAAATAGCTTGCAGGCCAAAAATGATTGCCCCACGCCCGCCATGTTTTGTAACCATTATCAAGGGCAACCGGAAAAGTAATCGGGTACTTGGCCATTTCTGCACGAACATTGGTAGAGTCACGCTCAAACTTAAACTCCGGCGTGTGAACGCCAATCACTACCAACCCCTGATCTTTATATTTCTCATACCACTCCACTACATGTGGTAGGCTGCGTTGACAGTTGATACAAGCGTATGTCCAAAATTCAACCAATACTACGTTTCCCTGCCGCTGCAGCTGCGCCAGAGTAAGCGGTTCTGAATTAATCCATTCAGCAATACCTTGTATTTCCGGCGCGGTACGATTCATACTGGAATCACCAACCAGTGTCATCGCCAGTGAGCCAAGCTCCATAAACGGATTATGGGCATAGATTTGCATATACCCAATCGTGGCAATGATGATAATCACCACGATCGGAATTAAAAATTTGAACCGCTGATACATCACGCCTCTAAATGAAAAATAAACGTTTTACTGAATTCTTTCAGAAAGTTTAAATCCTTGGCGGTAATAATGTTACCGTCAACTTCTACCGGCATGCCAGTATAATCCGCTCCCTTGTCTCGTAAATTTTGTTCTTGGGTAGGAAAACCGGTGACGGTCTTACTGATTAATACTCCGGCATTGGCAAGAATGGCCGGCGCAAAGCAGCTGGCCCCGATTAATTTACCGGCTTTTTTGAATTCCCAGGCTATTTTCTTTACATCAGTGTCGTCAAGATAAGCCGCGGCTCCGGGCCCACCGACAAAAATAATACCGTCAAAGTCCTTGGCCTCAACTTCAGGAACGGCGAGCTGTGGCTGGATAACGACTCCCATTCGACTGCAGGCTTTATGTCGGGTTTTGGCCGCAATGGTAACGAGTACTCCCCGCGCTTCAAAAAGTTGCTTTGGACCAAAAAGCTCTTCATCGCGAAAGTCTTTTTGAGCAATAATAAATACTACCTTTTTTTGCATATAGAAGTAGTATACCACAGAAAATAAACTCGCGTGTAGTTATTAATTTTTCTTTGCCACTTTTTTAGAAAAAGTGGCCAAAAAGCGTGGGGTGGCAATTCGCCTCCACGTTGATTGAACTCTCTTCTTCGCGCGGTGGGCTCAGTGCCACCCCACACCCCGACTACGTAAGAGTTGTATATATTTAACAAAACAAAAAAACAAGCCCCGCCGAAAGCGAGACTTGTTTAAAATCAAAGTTACTACGATATACTAGCGACTGACGCTAACCGTTGGAGTTGAACCACCAGTGGTCTCTTCGTCACACGCACCAACCGTGATACGGCCGGCGGCAGAACGATTGACGTAGTAGCGAGTGTCGTTAGTATCACCAGTCAGAGAGTCAAATGGAATTGATGGTAGATACTCATCAACTAAGTCAGTATCAAGTCCGCTCGCAAAACAATTAGACGTTGCTAATGTTAATCCTGAAACAACACAAGCGTCTACAGCCGCGCAAGCAACTCCACCTTCACCAATAATCTGAAAAGTTGCGGCGTCAGAATCAATCGCCGTAGCAGTTGCTGGTAGAATACCGGAATTGTCTACTGTGTACTTCAATATACCATTTAAGATGGCATTCACTGAACTCCAACGTTCGGCATTACGTGCTTCGCCAAGACGTCGGGCAGGATCAACCGCCACGAAGATAATGGCTGCTAAAATAGAAATAATGCCAATAACGATCAAAAGTTCAATTAGTGTAAAACCTTTTTTTCTTTTCATAGATTCACCCCCTTGGATATGAGATTTATCATTAAATAATAAACGTGATTATATCTTGTTAAGTATACCATAAAAGACTGCAATGAGCGAACACTTATCAACACTTACTGATCCTCTGCTGTCACTGCATCGGAATCGGATGTAACACCGCTTGCCTCAAGAGCTGGAGGAACCTCAATGCGCTCGGCAAAAGTGGTAATCACCCAACCGGTCAGAGCGTCATCAACGCGGATATGATACCAGCCACTTTGCTCTTCAATAAATGGATACTCGGTCCCAGAGTTTGCCTGGGCAACGGTATTAAAAGTAGTACTCGGTCCACTGCGAACGTTGAGATACCCAACGCTGGTAGGACGGATTCGAACAGTAAAAGTGGGGGCTGGAGGTGCGGTCAATGCACTAGTGGTAGTTGCGGTTGTCGTTGCGGTTGACGATGCAGTCAGATCAAGGAGTAGTGACGCCCGTAGCTCATCTAAAATAGCTGGGTCAATATCACTAATAAACTCTGACTGATACTGCGGCTCGGGGAATACCTGTTGATACAGGTCAAACCCCTGATTTTTTGAATACCAGACACCCAGTAATCCCATTAGGAGTAACATCAGCACTAAGAGCCGAACATAAATCAATCGCCAGGCTTTTTTCTCATTTCGTGGCGGCGCTACTGTAAAACGCGGCGCAGCTAATGGCAGTAAGTTAATATCGCCCGCTATCGGATTTTTTGTAACGCCACGCAATGCCAGCCCGGCAACATTAGAAAAAAGAACTGACTTACTCTTGAGTTTAGTTAAATTTTTAGGGTCAACCACTTTGGCGAATGGATTACCAATACTGGTTTCAATGCCTAAATTATTTGCCAAGTACTGATCCACTTGCGGCAACAGCGCTGAACCACCGGCCAAGATCACGCCGGTAATCTTACGCGCATACTCCGTTTGATAGTAATCAATAAACGTACGAGCCTCAGCAATAATACGCTTACATTCGTTTTGCAGAGCCATGAGCACTTTGCCGCTATTCTTTTTGGGGTCAAATCCATTCTTAATTTTTGCATCAATCGCTTCTTTTGCCGGTAGTCCGAGCGCCTTAGCGACCGCCTTGGTAAATCGATCACCGGCAATGCGAACCGTGAGGCTCTGACGAATACCATTACGATCAAAAATATTAAGGTTAGTTGAACGTGCTCCAATATCCATCAGCAGTTTCGCACCGTCAGATTTGTTGACTGGACCAATCAGTGCTCGCGCTAAACTCACTGACTCAAGATCAAGCGCCACTGGTTGGAGCGCGGCCGCTTGCAGGGCAGTAACATATGCGTCAACCACGCGCATCGGTGTGGCAACATAAAATACTTCTTGGCTCTCCCCTTCAACTGCCAATGTTTTAAAATCAAAATATACTTCCGAAGATTTAAAAGGAATAACTTCTTCAGCTTTAACAGGAATAGTATTGTAGATCTCACGTCTGCGTAAACCGGCGGGCAGCTTAAACACCGTGGTAAAAACCTGTGATTCAGGAATTGATACGATACACTGGCGTGCCTTGATCGGTCGCGGATGCGCTGATTTCAAGAGTTGAGTAAGATGTTCAGCTAACTTTTGTGGATTCTTGATCACCCCGTTTTTGATCACTTCACCGCGCAACACCACGCGAGCGTAGGCTACTACTCGCGGTTTACCAAAAAAAGCCTTGCGCAATACCAAGGCCTCAATTGAACGATCAGAAATGTCAATACCAACAATTTGTTTTTTAAACATTTTTATTTTACTCCTCCTGCCAGGATGTGACCGAGAGTGTATTGTCAACCTGGACTTGAATTTTTTGATTATAAATATCAACGGTTCCGGTGGCCACCAGCGTCGCAGTTGAGCCAAGAACAGTTACCTGTAGTATACAAGATCCATAACCAAATGACAACGTTGTAGCAAAAGAGCTAAATGAAGTATGGAGTCGACCAAGCCCTTCTTCAATACACCCATTAGCCAGCTGTTGAGCCCGCCGCGCCTGGCTAAAATCAAGGCTTGTTTGCAGCTCCTGAAGACCCGCTAAATTCACTGAAATGCCAATAGTTAAACCAGCGGCAACGACTACTAAAAGCGCTACTAACGAAATAAATCCTCTTGGTGTGGCAACATTCATATTACTTTATCCCTCTTAGTTGGGTAGAAAAAGATAGTGACGTCGTCGCATTAAAATCAGACAAATTGTCAGGATTCTTATACGAAACCAGTAACTCAACTCCGACATTTTTACTGCGTCCAAAACGGCTCAAGTCTGAAAAAGTACCAGTAACCGTAACCGCATCACCGTGGACTACTTCAGCAGTAGCTGTACCAATTTGTCGAGTCAGGCTACTACTCCCGGCATCAAAGGTATAGGTGATATCATCGCCCGGCATCGCCAGCGTCATCGTGTCGTTGGTCAGAGAACCAATGCCAGCAGCAGCCCTAATGTCCCGCGATACAACCTGCCCAATGATCCGCGCATTATAATTTACTTCACGATCGGCTACTGATTTAGTTTGACCACTGATAATATCAATAATGAGATACGAAATGCTCACTAAAATAATACTGGCGATTGCCAAATACACAATCAACTCAATAATGGTAAAGCCACGTTGATTATTTTTTTTCATTGCATGTAGTTAATGGTGATGTCTTCCAAAACAGGCGTAGTAGCGCCATCACCTGATAATTCAACACG
>JAHFHR010000070.1:0-3537 GCA_023246815.1 bacterium
TTAGCTAACTCCTGAGCATAGCCAGTGTCATTAAGAAACGTTACCAGTACCTCACTGACGGATTTTTCATTAGCCAGCTGGGTGTGTTTTTTCACCAAATTTAAAAACGTCTGAATGCGCTGCTGCACGGCTTTCGGCTGTGCTGATAGCGCTTCCGGATGTTGAATCGTTGTGAAAAGTGAGTAACCCTTACGGCGTGCCCAATAGTTGAACTGAACAATCTCATGATGTGACAGCCCAACCACCGGCGAGGCCAGCACTCGGTGCACCGCCGGACTCTCGTGATAATCATCAAGTAATCGTAAGTAGGAAATGACGTCCAAGATAATGGGCTTGGTATATAAACCGCGTGAGGCTACAAAACGATACGGGACGTGCGTTTGTGACAACGCCTGCGCAAAGTTGTTGGCCGAGTCATTGGTACGTGCCAAAATAGCAAAATCACTCCATGCTAAATCTGGGTCAGCTTCTTTCAGCCCAACCAACTGCTTTAGAATGCCATGAATCTCATGGTCGATAGTTTCAAAGTGAAAGTGTTTAATCTCCCCCTGGTCCTTTTTTTCGGCGATCAATTTCTTGGACAACATGTTGCCCCCCTTGGATAGTTTGACCTCTAAACGATCAGGATTGTTCTGCTGAATAAATTGATACGACAAATCAAGAATAGCTTGAGTTGAACGATAATTTTTAGTCAAAAAAACTTCGGCGGCTTTTTTGTAGTCGCGTTTAAATTCCAAAATATTTGACACTGAGGCACCGCGAAATTTATAAATTGACTGATCGTCATCACCGACGACGGTGATGTTATTTTGTGGTGCGGCTAATAATTTAACCAGCTCATACTGAGCATAATTCGTATCTTGGAACTCATCAACCAAAATATACTTAAATTTGTTGCGGTAGCGTGCGAGTACTTGCGGTCGTGTCTTAAATAATTCAAGCGCATAATTGATCAGATCTCCAAAATCAAGCGCATTACTCTCCAACAACAATTGCTGATAGACATGATAGGCATTGGCGACCTCGTGTGCTTTTTTTATTTCCTGCGCCAATAGTTCTTTTTTTTCTTTTTTTGATAAAGTCTCAAGTTCTTCGGGGCTGATGATGTCTTTGATGAAATCACTGTTATCCGCGTTGAGTTTTAAATTTTCGGCATACTGCAAAAAATCCGCCGGTCGAATCACCTCATCTTTGGCTTTAGAAAATAGCTTTACCAGCGCGTGAATAAACTTGGTCGGATTACCGAGTGGCTTATAGTGGTCAAGTTCAAACTTATCCAAATTTTGCCTGACCAGCATCCACTGCGCCGTAGTATCAAGCAATTTAAAATCGTTGGGAATACCAATATCCAAGGCGTGCTGCTGCAAAATCTTTTCACAAAAAGCGTGAAAGGTGGATATCCATAAATCAACATAGCCATAGGGCAGCAACCGATCTACCCGCTCTTCCATTTCAGCGGCTGCTTTTTCGGTAAAGGTTAATGCCAGAATCTGATCTGGGTTGGCTTTTCCCTGTTCAATCAGATAGCCAATACGCTGGGTCACCACGGTGGTTTTACCGGTACCGGCGCCAGCCACGATAAGCAAAGGCCCTTCCTCGTGGGTAACGGCCTTTTTCTGCTCTGGATTAAGGGTATTTAAACTAATCTCGGGCATAGGCATATTTTAACATAGCTATGACAAAGAAAAAACCGCCCCGTGCGTTTGCGCGGGGCGACGAAATGTATTCCTCCTGTGGATTGTTGTGCGACTAGGCCGCGAGTGCCGTCCTGATATCTTTGGAAAGCTTGTCTGTTTCACGAGCTGCGGCCTCGGCATAATCTTCACCCGAAGAGGCAAAGATGATCCCGCGTGATGAGTTGACGATCATGCCGGCATTATTGCTATCCTTACCAGCCGAAACGGTCTTCTCAAGGTCGCCACCCTGTGCGCCAATGCCCGGAATCAAAATCGGCATGTTGCCGACTATTCTGCGCACCTCACGAAGTTCATCCGGATAGGTCGCGCCGACCACCAAGGCACAGTTACCAGCTGTGTTCCATTCGCGGCTGACACGATAGGCGACGAGTTGATACATCGGCATGGTCGTACCTTGGGGTAAATCCCACTTCTCGGCTTCTTCGTCTGTGATGGCGACGCTGCGATCCTGAAATTCTCCGGCACCTTTGTTCGAAGTCCGGCAAAGCACGATGATGCCCTTATCGGCACGATCCAAGAAGGGCTTGAGTGCCTTACCGCCAAGATACGGATGGACCGTGACTGCGTCCGCGCACAAGTGGTCGAAGACATCCTCCACGTAACCTTCGTTGGTATTGTCGACGTCGGCGTCTTTCGCGTCGATGATCACGGGAACCTGCTCTGGCAAGCTCAGAATATGGTGGGTAGTCCGGAAAAGCGCATTTGCCCCACTCAACCCCTGTGCCCGATAAAAGGCCATGTTCGGCTTGAACGCGCAAACCGTGGAGCGTGTCGCATTCACGATCTGTTTGTTGAAATGGGTCATAGTGTTGGCCACATCGAAGTCGGTTTCATTCCCCGACTGGCGAGCAGCCTCGGGAATTTTCGCCAGTGCGCTGTCAAGACCGACACAGGCAAACAACCCCTGCCCCCAACGGACCCTTAGCATTTCCATAAAATTTCTCGACATTTCTCTATCTCCTCAAACTTTTACCTAATTTCGCAGAAGCACCATTGCTCCTGCGCCTTGTACCTTTGACTACGAGTTTACTTCCATTGCCTGCATCAGTCGCATCCACTCATTCTTAGGTTTCCACACGACGTTGCCGCGTTGAATATCGTCTGCGACTGCCGGATCGTCTTGTTCGTACTGCGCCGTCGGCACATGAACGAGTGAAATTACCGGAACCCCACTCCACTCAACTTCAGGTGAACGGTTGAGGAAACAACAAACCGCGACCATCTCCGCACCAGCTTTGGCAATAAGTTGGCGAGCCTTTTCGGTCGTGGAAAAATTGTTGCAGACGTCCTCAACGAGAATGACTCGTGAACCGGCAGGGATGGTGTGACGCCCCATAACCAGCTGAGATTCCTCACGACTGCTGGCTGCCTCAACCGCCGTAATCTTTTTTTCGGCGAAAGCAAATCGAGTGGAGGTTTCGAGTGCGACTGCGGCACCGAGAATGATTCCACCCATTGGGGCCGCGAGAATCAAGTCAAGAGTAATCCCGAGATCCTCAAGCTTGACATTCATCCGACCAGCAAACTCATGGACAACTTCGGGATAGCTTTCAGCGGCGGCGAAGTTGTAAAACACATCGCCGACATAATGCTTTCCTTCATCACCATAGGTGCCGGCGTAACCAACAAGTGGCCCCAAGCGACTGCCACCGGCATCTTTGGGACATCCGTAGTACCCATCACACTGATGGAGCAGGCCAAGCGGATCTGCCTCAAAATCAAAGTTCACGGTCAAACTCCTTATCTGGTTTGAAACCAAAAAAATTGGAAAGGAACAGCCCCTCCCAAGACTAGTCGCCAGTGTATCAACACTCCGAGCCTACGTCAAGCCTTGAAAATA
>JAHFHR010000070.1:3547-4514 GCA_023246815.1 bacterium
TATTTTAGCCAAAAAATGACCATTAATTTTAAACTAAACCCCTTGACACTTTCCATCCGTGTTCTACAATTTAGAGTAAGGAGCATGGAGTACTCTAAAGAAGGTCAGTGCTGCTTTTTTCTTTTTTATTAAAACTCCAGTACGGTGCGAAAAGCACTGATTTTATTTTTTTATACGTATGAAAAAATTCAGACTCATCCTACCTTACCTTAACATTATTGTTGGGCTAGTCATTGTTAATATTTTATCTCGACACGTTGATTGGCTATTCCAATTATTTTTTAAAGCGGGTGAATCAGAGCTTCTACTCACCTTCTTTCAAATTGCCATTATCTGTATTCTCAGTTTTGTCATTCACTACCTCTCTTTGGGCACTGCACTGCCATCATTTGTGACGGCAATATTTTTTGGTATTGCCGCTCAGCCAGTGCTCGCGCCAATTGTTCAACACCACGAAGCGCTGGGTATTCTAGTAGGTTTTGGTGCAAAACTCATTTTATTTGGCGGCGGATTAGAAACTCCGTTAAAAAACTTCAAAAAACTTTTTTGGAAAATCAACTCGCTGTCGTTTATCGGTTTAACACTAACTGCCATTTTATTTTCCTACGCCTCATACTACATCAGTAGCTTGCTCGGCACGCCAATCAGTCCGATGGTAGCGATCTTACTCGGTAGCGCACTTGCGTCCACCGACCCAGCAGCGATTATTCCAGTACTCAAACGTTTACGATTTAATAACCGAGAAACCAAAGACATTATTGTGGCTGAGAGTGCAGTCACTGATGTCAGCGGATCATTACTAACCATCGTGTTTTTGTCGTTAATTGTTGCCGGAGCAACGTTTACCACTATCGGTGGTGGTTATCAAGCACTACTGACGCTTGAAACACTACAAACACTAATTAAAGAAATTTTCTTCGGGTTGCTGTTTGGTGCGTTGGGCTGGCTACTCCTTGAGCTACTGACC
>JAHFHR010000071.1 GCA_023246815.1 bacterium
TGATCAAACGTCAAAATCGTTTGCTGGATGATCTGCGGCAGCGATGAAATGATACCGGCAAAGATCAGCAGTGAAATGCCGTTGCCAATATTTTTCTCAGTAATCAGCTCGCCAAGCCACATCAAGAATATGGTGCCCGCGGTTAATGTAATAATCATGGCAACCAACCGATACGGACTTAAATCAGTAAAAATCTGTCCCGACTGTCGACTGAGCAACAGAATCAAACCGTACCCCTGCAGTACCGCCAGCGGCACCGTCAGTATGCGTGTCCACTGGTTAATTTTTCGGCGGCCAGCTTCACCCTCTTTTTGTAACTCTTCTAATTTTGGAATGATCATCACCAGTAACTGAAAAATGATAGAAGCGGTGATGTACGGTCCGATACCCATAGCCACCACTGAAAAAGTTTCCATACCGCCGCCAGACAACACATTCATGATACCCAATAGTTGGTTTGACGCGAAAAAAGCCTGCAGCTGAGCAGCGTCAACACCAGGAATGGGAATATGGGCGGCAATGCGAAAAATAACCAGCATCGCTGCGACGAACAAGATACTATTTCGCAAGTCTTTAATTTTCCAGACTTGGACAAGTTTCTTCAACCACATGGTGCAAAACGGTTAACCTTTTTTAGTTGCCGTGCCGATTGGCAGGTCGTTTTTTCTTTGCTACCACTTCAGCGGCACCGCCAGCTTTTAGTATAGCTTCTTTCGCCGTTTCTGAAAATGCGCTGGCAAAAACAGTGAGTTTCTTTGAAAGTACTCCGGTACCAAGAATCTTAACCCCAGGACGCGGTGCTAGGATAAGCCCTTTGCTTAATAGTTTTTTTGCATCAACTTTCTCTCCAGCTTCAAAGTGCTTCTGAAGATGATCAAGATTAACAGTCTCAAATTTTGGTTTTTTACTCTTGAAACCGCCAACTTTTGGCTTGCTGCGCAGCATCTGCATCAATCCCTTGCGCTTTAAACCGCCGCGTCCGCCAGAACGCGCCCGTTGCCCCTTGAGTCCGCGACCACTATAGGTACCGCGACCGGAGCCATTACCACGGCCAACACGCTTAGCACGTCGTTTGCTCTTGATGGTTAAATTGTGAATTCCAAGTTCAGACATAGTAATAGCTTGCAGCTTATGCGTTATCCTCCTTATGTTCTACCTTAGACTCTTTCTTGCTCTCTGTTTTCTTTTCAACTTTTTCAATCCGCTTCAACGCCTTTAACGCCGCCATCGTTGCGCGGACGTTATTGAGCTTGTTGTTACTACCAAAAATTTTGGCAACAATATTTGAAATTCCAGCCAAGTCAACAACAATACGAACCGCGCCACCAGCAATAATACCACTACCTTTTGGTGCTGGCTTGAGTAAAATCTTGGCTGCACCCTGCTTCATTGAAATCGCGTGTGGAATTGTGCCGTTGACAATCGGTACGGTAAAAAGATTCTTTCTCGCCTTGGTAGCTGCCTTATTGACCGCCAATGCTACGTCAGCGGCTTTAGCAACAGCGCTACCAATACGGCCTTTACGATCACCAATCACCACGCACGCACGAAAACGCATACGCTTACCGCCAGCCATGACGCGCGTAACACGCGCAATATCAACAATAACCTGATCAAATTCTTTTTCAGCACGCGGTGATGAGCTTCGGCGCGAAACAGTTCTGGTTTTTTTAGTTGTATCTTTAGTCTCTGTCATAGTTAGAATAGTAAGCCAGCCTTGCGTGCACCATCGGCCACCGCTTTAACGCGGCCATGGAACTTAAAGCCACCTTTATCAAATACCACTTTTGAAATACCAGCTTTCTTGGCTTTTTCAGCAAGTAGTTCTCCAACCTTAAACGCCATATCAGTTTTATTGATTTTAGCATCCTTAATCTCCGCATCTTTGGCCGAAACAATAGTTGTACCGGCGATATCATCAATCAACTGGGCATACATGTGCTTCAAACTTTTATACACGGTCAATCGTGGCACGTCAGCAGTACCTGAAACCTTCCCGCGCACACGAATGTGACGGCGAATTCGTTTTTCTCTTTTGTGCTGTTGGGTGGTTGCCATAAACTACGCTCCCTTTGCCGCTGTTTTACCAGCTTTTCGTCTAATTATTTCATCTTGATACTTAATGCCCTTACCTTTATACGGTTCCGGTTTTCGCAATGACCGAATTTCAGCGGCAGTTTGACCAACCACTTGCCGATCAGCACCAGTGATGGTAATCACGTTCTTTTCCACAGAAATTTCAAGACCAACTGGTACGGTAAACTCAATCGGATGCGAATACCCAAGCTGTAGCACCAGCATCTTACCCTTCATTTCTGCCTTATATCCAACACCATTAATCTCAAGTTTTTTTAAAAACCCATCAGTTGTACCGACAACCATGTTGGCAATTAATTTTCGAAATAATCCCCACAACGCTTTCTGCGCGAGCTCTGCAGGATCTTTAACTGATACCGTTAAGACACCGTCTTCTTGAGCAACAGTAACCATAGGGTGCAGACGTTGTGACAGCTCACCTTTTGGGCCTTTAACGTGAATCACACCGTCAGTAATAGTGACGTCAACGCCGCTGGGGATCTTGATTGGTTGTTTACCGATTCGACTCATATTAGTATATTTCACATAATATTTCACCGCCAACATTTTTGTTTCGGGCTTCCTTATTGGTCATCAGCCCCTGAGGCGTTGAAATAATAGCAATACCAAGGTTGTTTAATACGGTTGGCAGATCATCTTTTGACACATAGACTCGTCGGCCAGGCTTACTGATTCGTTTCAAATTAGTGATGACCGACTCTTTGCCATTGTACTTCAATGTAATCCGTAATTCAGCAAATGGTTTAGCGTTGGCGCTCTTTTCAATTTTATCAACACTCTTAACATAGCCCGTGCGCTGCAAAATATCAGCGATAGCATGTTTCAATGTTGAATACGGCAACACCACGTCTGGTTTACGAATAACCATCGCGTTTCTGATTCTGGTGAGCATGTCTGCAATTGGATCTGTCATAGGTGTTACCAACTTGATTTTTTAACGCCAGGAAGTTGTCCGTTGTCGGCTAACTCACGAAAGCAGATGCGGCATAGATTAAAATCCCGCATGTAGGCGCGGCCACGACCACACCGCCAACATCGGCGAACCTTCCTTGTTGAAAACTTAGGTGTTTTATTCGATTTTACAATTTGTGCTTCAGTTGCCATAGGTTACTTTTGAAATGGAAATCCAAGTTGTGTTAACAATTCAAGGCCTTCTTCTCGTGTCTGCGCACTGGTCACCACCGTTATCTGCAGGCCGTGCAGCTTTTCAACTTCATCTGATTTAATTTCAGGAAATGAGATATGTTCCTTAAGGCCAATATTCAGATTGCCATGCGCGTCAACTGCCTTCAAACTCAGTCCGCGAAAATCACGAATGCGAGGCAACGTGATATTGACCAGCTTATCTAAAAAATCATACATCCGAGAACCACGAAGCGTTACCATCATGCCAACAACTAAGCCTTCTCGTATTTTAAAGTTAGAGATTGACTTTCGAGAGGCATTCTTGACCGGCTTCTGTCCGGTAATACGCTGCAACGTTGCTTCAACCACTTCATTATATCGGGCGTCTTGAAGACCCTTGCCAGTACCGACATTGACCACTACTTTGGTAATTCGGGGAACGGCAAAAATATTTTTGTACCCAAACTTCTGCTGAAGCGCCGGGATAATCTGTGTATTGTACTTTTCCTTAAGTTTCATAAAACATCAACTTAAATTACCTGCTTTGACTTTTTAGCAATACGCACCTTCTTAGTTCCTTCCATACGATATCCAATGCGGGTAGCTTTACCGCCATCTAACAGTGCGACATTTGACACATGCACCGACGCAGGAAATTCAACTTTTTGACCTTTTTCATTCTGACGACGGGGACGGGTATTTTTGTGGTGTATATTCACACCTTCAACCGTTACGCGCTGCTTATCTAAAAGTACCTTAAGTACCTTCCCGGTCTTACCACGGTCCTTGCCTGCGAGTACTACTACTTTGTCGCCTTTTTTAATCTTCATAATTACAACACTTCTGGTGCTAATGAAATAATCTTAGTGAACCCTTGGGCACGTAACTCGCGAGCAACCGGACCAAAAATACGGGTGCCTTTTGGTTCTTTGTTCTTTTTATCAACAATCACCGCTGCGTTATCATCAAAGCGAATGTAGGTTCCGTCGGCGCGACCAATTTCCTTTCGGGAACGCACAATCACGGCATGCAGCACTTCGCCCTTTTTTACCGCGCTGTGTGGCACCGCTTCCTTAACAGAAACAGTAACAATATCACCAACACGGGCATATCGTACTTTGGTTGCACCAAGCACTTTGATAATCTTGAGCTTCTTAGCTCCGCTATTATCAGCGACTTTTAACATTGATTGCGGTTGTACCATATTACGGTGTATGCTTTTTAGCCACTACGCGCCATCGTTTATCTTTGGAAATCGGACGGCACTCTTCAAAAATAACAA
>JAHFHR010000010.1:0-9609 GCA_023246815.1 bacterium
CACTGACACAAGGTCATACTCGCCATCATGACAGACACCAGCGCCTTCCAAGAGGCTAGATAGATTATGCGGCATGATTCGAAAATCAATTCAGCGGATTATTAAATTAGAACAAAAATGGTCAGGCATACATTTTATTCTTGATTGATTTGTGGACCGCTGTGGTGTTTACGTTTCCTCGCCACATGCATGCGAGCAATTTCTTTCTCAATCTTAGCCGATAGGGCAGCATAGTCAACATCATCGCGACGTTCAGCCATTAACTGCACTGCACGCTGTCTTGCTTGTTCAGCCCGAGCCTCATCAATGTCTTCAGCGCGTTCAGCTGAGCTGGTAAGAATTTTTATGCTATCAGCGTTGATCTGCACAATACCCGTAGACACTGCCAAATAGACTTCATCACTACCATTACGAACAATCGCTTCTCCGGCTACTAGTGGACTCACCAACGGAATGTGCCCAGGCAGCACCGTAATTTGTCCGGCGGCCGTTGGCAATGTCACGGAAACAGCAGAACCACTGTAGGTAATCCGCTCAGGAGTGATAATCTCAATGGTAAACGTTGAGGCCATGAATATACTATTGCTTAGTTACTTCGTCAATGCCGCCCTTCATGTAAAAATTCTGTTCCGGTACGTCATCGTAGTCACCATTTAGAATTGCTTTAAATCCACGAATATTTTCGGCTAAGGTCACATACCGACCCGGCAAACTGGAGAATTGTTCGGCCACAAAAAATGGTTGAGACAAAAATCGCTGAATACGGCGCGCTCGATTAACAATTTTTTTATCATCATCAGATAATTCTTCCATACCCAAAATAGCAATGATATCTTGGAGCTCACGATACCGCTGCAACACTTTTTGCACGGCACGAGCAGTCTGATAATGTTCTTCACCCACCACCTGCGGATCCAAAATAGTTGAGGTGGAATCAAGCGGATCAACCGCTGGGTAAATACCAAGCTCGGCTAAACCTCGGGAAAGCACCACCGTAGAATCAAGATGAGAAAAGGTGGTCGCCGGCGCTGGGTCAGTTAAATCATCAGCCGGCACATATACAGCCTGCACGGACGTTACTGAACCCTTAGTGGTAGAGGTAATGCGCTCTTGTAGCTCGCCCATTTCATGAGCTAGCGTTGGTTGATAGCCTACTGCTGATGGAATGCGGCCGAGCAACGCCGACACCTCTGAACCGGCTTGTGCAAAACGAAAAATATTATCAATAAATAGCAGCACGTCTTTACCTTCTTCGTCGCGGAAATATTCAGCCATGGTGAGTGCGGTTAATGCGACGCGCAAACGTGCTCCCGGCGGTTCGTTCATCTGACCAAATACCAAGGCGGTATTTTTAAGCACACCGCTGTGTTTCATTTCTAAATATAAATCATTACCTTCACGAGTACGTTCACCAACACCACCAAATACAGAATACCCAGAATGTTTGGTGGCGATATTGTGGATTAATTCCTGAATCATTACCGTTTTACCTACACCAGCGCCGCCGAACAAACCAACTTTTCCACCCTTCACAAAAGGGCAAATCAAATCAATCACCTTAATACCGGTCTCAAAAATCTCAGCAGTGGTTGATTGTTCCGTTAGCACCGGTGCACTGCGGTGAATCGGATTGGTCTTACTACCCGTAACCGCTGGCTGACCGTCAAGCGGAGCGCCTAAGACGTCAAACATGCGTCCCAGTGTTTGTTTACCCACGGGCACCGAAATCGGATGGCCGGTATTGGTAACGTCCATGCCGCGGCGCAAACCATCGGTAGAGCCCAACGCCACGGTCCTGGCAATATTACCCGTCAAATGTTGCTGTACTTCCAACACGAGCTGCTGCGTTCCGTGCTCAATTACAAGTGCGGTATAAATAGCTGGCAACTCCCCCTCAAAGGCAACATCAACCACCGGCCCAATAACTTGAGTAACTTTCCCGAGCGTGATTGATTGCGTGGTACTTGATTTCATACGCGTTATTTTTTTCATTAGCCCTCCATCGCTGCTTTGCTAACAGAAATTTCGGAAATTTCTTGGGTGATGGCAGCTTGCCTGGCTTTGTTAAAACTTAACGTTAAATCATTAATTAAATCGCGAGCCGCATCAGTAGCATTTTTCATCGCTACCATCCGAGCGCTGTGTTCTGAAGCATTGGATTCAAGCACTGCCTGATACAATTGAATCTCAACTAAATGCGGGAGAAAAGATTCCAGTACAACATCTGGTGATGGTTCAAATAGGTATTCTGAAACGGTAGGCGCTACTAGTGCTTTTTCTGTTTGCCCAACTGCTCCGAGTTCCGCGGTGGGCTCGCCCACCAATGGTAATAGTTGCAAGGTATTTGGTTTTTGTCGTAACGAATTAATAAAATCTGTAAAAATAAGCAGTACTTTATCGTATTCCTTATTTAAATATTTACTGGTGATAAATGACGCCACCGTTGCAATCTCATTAAAGCTACTTAAAGTGTCCAACTTTCCAAAATCTGCGCCAATCTGCAAACCAGCCTTGGCCACTACGGTCGCGCCTTTTTTACCCAGCGTCACAAATTCAATGTGAGCATCAGCAGACAGATCATGCTCTTTTCTGGCACAGGCGATAGCTTCACGAGCGACTTGTTGATTGAAAACTCCGCATAACCCACGGTTAGCACTCACCAGCACGATACCAATGCGCTGAACATTTTCTCGTTTAGCGAGCAGCGGGTGCAGCTCGCGATCGGTTTTTTCGGACAATTCCTGAGTAATGCTCCACGCCAACTTGGCATACGGTCGTGATGACAACACCGCATTCACCGCCTTACGCATTTTGGCAGCGGCTACCATTTCCATAGCCTTGGTAATCTTCTGCGTATTTTTAATTGACCGGATCTGGCCTTTTATTTTTCGCGTCAGCAGTGCCATAGTTAGCTAAAAATTTTCTTATACTCTACTAAGTGATTCTTAAACTCACCCTCTACCGCCTCTGACAATTCGCCACTGTGGGCAACCTGCGCTAACATCTTTTTGGCATGGGTATCCAAATACTGGTGGAGGCCATCTTCAAAATCTTTAATACGATCAATGACGACGTCATCAAGGTAGCCATTGTTTGCGGCGTAAATAATAGCCACCTGATGTTCAACGGCCATTGGTCTATACTGTCCTTGCTTTAAAATTTCAGTAAGGCGGGCGCCACGATTAATTTGATCTTTGGTGCTTTGGTCAAGATCTGAACCAAACTGAGCAAACGCTGCCAAATCTCGGAACTGAGCCAGTGCCAAACGCAAACGACCAGCCACTTTTTTCATCGCTTTGATTTGAGCAGCGGAACCGACGCGGGAAACTGACAAGCCGACGTTGATCGCCGGACGAATACCTTGATAAAACAAATCTGATTCTAAGAAAATTTGTCCATCAGTGATAGAAATGACGTTGGTTGGAATATAGGCCGAAATGTCACCGGCTTGTGTTTCAATAATCGGCAACGCTGTCAGTGACCCACCACCAATATCTTTATTTAAACGGCACGCTCGTTCAAGCAACCGAGAGTGTAGGTAAAAAATGTCGCCAGGATAGGCTTCGCGGCCTGGTGGTCGGCGTAGCAAAAGTGAAATCTGTCGGTAGGCAACAGCGTGTTTTGATAAATCGTCATAGACCAAAAGTACATCTTTGCCTTTTGCAGTAAAGTACTCACCCATGGCACAGCCAGCGTACGGAGCTAAAAATGAAAGTGCGGCTGGGTCAGAAGCACTGGCGACTACCACCGTAGTATATGCCATCGCACCAGCAGCCTCTAGCTTAGCAACAATACGTGCAACACTTGAGCGCTTTTGAGCAATCGCCACATACACGCAGAACACACCCTTACCAGCCTGATTAATAATAGTATCAATAGCAATGGCGGTTTTACCGGTCTGACGGTCACCGATGATTAATTCACGTTGTCCGCGACCAATCGGAATCATTGAATCAATCGCTTTAATACCGGTTTGCAGTGGGGTATCAACCGGTTGACGTTCAATAACACGCGGTGCAATTTTTTCTAAAGGATTAAAGTCTTTGGTGGCCAATGTTCCTTTACCGTCAATCGGTTTACCAAGTGGATCAACCACACGGCCAACCAGCGCTTCACCAACCGGTACCGATAGCACCCGGCCAGTCCCGGTGACACTACTGCCCTCGGCAATGCCATGGGAATCCCCCAGAATAACCGCACCAACAGTATCTTCTTCCAGATTGAGGACCACACCAAAAACACCATTAACAAATTCAATCATCTCCATCACCATCACTTGTGATAACCCGGTAATCTTTACCACCCCATCACCGACCTCCACCACGGTGCCCACTTGCGCGACACTGGCGTCAGTTTTATATTTCGTCAGTTGTTTTTTTAACCCCTCAATGAGGTAGTCAGATGTTAAATGTTGAACCATAGGGCAGTATTATGCGCTCGCGGCGAGTGTGGCTTTAAGTTGATTTAAAGAGTAGGCAATGCTGCCATTGATAACGGTGTCATTAAGCTGAACGACAGCGCCGCCAATAATTTTTTCATCAGTATGAGATTTTAGTTCAATACTGACTTCCAATTCATCTTCTAATATTTTTTTCAGCTTCTTGAGATGCGCTGAAGATACTGGCTTGGCGGTAGTCAAATTGACATAGGCCACACCCTGCTCGGCACGACAATGCCTTTTAAGTTGTTCCGTGATCTGCGGTAATAATGATAAACGATTTTGACCAGCGAGTAGCTTGATAAACTGGGCAAAAACTGCGGCGTGCTCACTTGGTTTAACCGCTTCAAGCTTCTGGTATAACGCTACCGCGTATTGTTTGGTGGTGAGCTTCATAGTCGCTTTGCTTGTTCCAAAACTTTTTCAATCATTTTACGATCAGCTTCACTGCTAAGCTTCTGACTAATCACTGCCCCCGCAGCCTGAGCGACAATCTCACCAAGCTCAGCACTAGCCTGAGCGACTGCTTGATTTTTTAACTGTTCAATCTGCACTTTTGAAGCGGCAACAATACTGGCGCTCTGCTCTTTGACTTTAGCAAGAGCCTGCTCTTTTTGACTTTCAGCCAGCACTCGAGCATCTTTAATAATCTGATCGGCCTGTTGTTTTGCTTCAATGACAATACGGTTACTTTCAGCATTCGTGGCCTCCAATTTCTGGGTGATGGCCTCAGCATCCTTCAAGCTTTGCTCAATATGTTTACTTCGCGCATCCATTGCCTTAGACAATGGCTTGAACGCGAAATACCACAGCACGCCAACGACCAGCGCAAAATTAACCATTTGCGCGATCAAACTTGCCCAATTGATATGAAATGTGGAAACAATTGATTCCATCTTTAATAGGTATGCTTAAACTTAAATAGAAAAAGCGATGATCAGCGCGTAAATGGCGATCGCTTCAGCAAAAGCAGCGGCCAACAACATCGGCACTAAGACCTTCTGTGCTGCTTCCGGATTGCGGCCAATGGCCTCAACGGCCTTAGCACCGATCATACCAATACCCAGACCCGGACCGATAGCGCCCAAACCAATAGCGATGGCTTGTGCAAGAGGAGTTAAATCCATAATTTTTTTAGTTACTTATTAATAAATAATAGTTAATTAATGTGAAGGTGATGCTTCATGTTCGTGTTCAGTGGTTAACACCGTCAAAAACATCAAGACCAAAATGGCAAAAATCATCGCCTGAATAAATCCGACCATCACTTCCAAAAACATAAACGGTGTTGGCAGAATATAGGCAAACAATGCGGCCATCGTGCCCAACAATACCTCCCCAGCAAAAATATTACCAAAGAGTCGAAACGATAGTGAGGCCACTTTTGCTAACTCACCAACCGTCTCAATCAAGCCGACAAAGAATTTTATCGGATTGATTAAAATGGCCGCGAAGTTTTTTTTGACAAAAATTTCTTTGGGGATTTCCAGCAAGACATTAAAACTGACAAATCGGTTAAGGTGCGACCAGGCGCCTGTGGCAATCACTCCAAAAATATGAGTCAGTACTACTGTAACAATCGCCAAGGCTAAGGTCAAATTTAAATCAGCAGTGCCACCACGAAACAGGGGTACAAACGCTGACTCCTGACCATGGGTTTCAATAAAACCAATAGTACCAACACCTGGCAACAGTCCCAGCCAATTATTGATCAGGATGAAAACAAACAGAGGAAAAACAATGGGCATGAAGCGCGCTGTTTTTTCTGGTGAGCCAGTGATGGAATCGGCAAGATTAGTGGCACCGGACAACAGTGCCTCAGCCACATTTTGGATACCACGGGGCACTGTTTGAATCTTGCGACGAATCAGCAGCGATAGAATAATGATACAACCAACTGCAACCCACGAGGTCAGCAGCGCATTCGTAACCGTAAAATTCTGAATGGTAAAAATCGGTTCGGCAAACAGTGTTGCCTCATGGCTAACATGCTGCTCGGTAGCACTAACAGTTGCGCTGTCGTGCTCAATTGAATTTACAGTATCGGCAGTAGGTGATGCGGTAGTCATACAATATTATTGTGCGGTGTCAGATGGTGTTTCTGGTGTGTCTTTTTTTTGCTCGGCAGTCTGTCCAAGTTCTTTTAGTGTTTCACTCACTGTTCGAACCAATCCGATACTGGAGAGGGTAAAGGCAAGACCCAAGCTGATTAAAAAAAACCAAGGCTTGGTGCCATAGCGTTGGTCTAAAAAGTGCCCAAGGACAGTGGCAATGACAACCGGACCAACCAACCAACCCGACATGGATAGTGCTAATTTCGTTCCAGGGGCGCTAAAAAAATTTTGCTTTTGGTTGACGATAGTTTTTTCAAATTTATACTTTATAATAGTGTACCCTACACCAAGCATACACTATTTTATTTATAAAAAGTATAGGGGCTATGCCTAGCTAGGTCAAGGGTTTTAAAAAAGCCCACCCTTGACATTTTCAGTTTATTTGTTCTATTTTTTGAATAAAAAAGCGCCGCTGGACAGGATCCAACGGCACCGTGAAAGGTGAATATACTTGATCTTGATTAGGGTCATCTAGTCGACTGCCGTCAAAGTAAGCACCTGAGCAGAATGTCGATGGTTGCCAAGCTTTTTAAAAGCAGCTCCGTGAACCACCACCATACCAGTGTGGGATTTCCCAAACTCTACGAGTCGCTTACTCGGTGTGGAAGCAATAACGTGCCTTCCATTCCTACAATAGTACCAGTGAACTTCGTCCGCTCCGACGAACCTTTCCAGCACTTTCTCCAGCTGGTACATGTGGAGCGGCAATACCGGACCGCTCACATGAACGTGAAAAACGCGATCTGCTACCATCTCCACGGTAAAAGGTGACCTCAAGACGTCGAGCACGATACGCCAGAGAGGTCCAACGTGCCAGATGGGGAAACGCTGACCATGACAATCACGGTCAACTTTAATGGCGAGCAATGTCACCACCAATATCTCCGTAACACTACCGACGATGATCCCCACCAATAAATCAGTGGAAAGTGTCGTCAGTATCGTAATCAAGAACACGAATACCTGGTCATACCCCATCGGTTTGACCTTTTCCCAAACTTCTAAGCATAGCTTGAAGCCCGTAAACATGATCACGGCTCCAATAGCAGCCATGGGGAGAAGGTTGATAACCGGTCTACCGATCAAAATTGCGGCTAGGAGCATGAGTGATATGTAGAGACTCACCCATTGGGTTCTGCCACCCGCGTTCACATTGGCGGTTGATTTAATCCCACCGGGAATATTCGTCAACCCTCCGAATAATGAGGAGAGTATATTCGCCAACGACATCGACTTGAGAACCCGGTTTGGATCCGAAGTCCGCTTGAACTTGTCGATGCTGTCAATGGCCTTCATAGTGGCTAGTGACTCCACTGCATCAACCAAAGTGATCATGATGACCACCTTAATCAGTGTCCAAATCATTGCCGAACTAGAAAACAATCCGATAAAGTCTGGGAACACAATGCCATGAATCGGGTTTTGAGATATTTGAACCAATTGATGCGGCTCAAACCCTCCCACAAATGCCACGATGACAAAACCAATGAACACGGGGACGACCTGTATCGGAATAACCGTGAACACTTTAAACTTTGCTTTCTTGTTCGACCAGAACAGGAAGAACAAGAGAACAAGGCTACCGAGCCCCAATGCGAATATTTTTCCATCAATCTCTGACCAACGCTGAGGGATTTCTCCTAGTGTTGCCCAGAATTCATGGGAATGAAACTTCACTCCGTAGAACAATGGAATCTCCTTGACGATGATCAGACATCCAATTGAGAACAGCATGCCATGAATCACCGTGGTCGGAATGATTGATGCGAAATCGCCCATCTTGAATGAGGACATCACATACTGTATCACACCGACGATAAAGATTGCGCCCAAGAGCAGGCGATATCCTGTCTCGGGATCGCCACCAAGTGCGACCATCGATGCGAGAAGCAAGGGTGCTAGCCCTGCTGCTGGTCCGCCAACGGTAACATAGCTACCGCCGACGAAAAACAAAACAACCCCGCAAATGATCGCGCTTATAATGCCCGCCATCGCCGGTGCCCCAGAGGCATCAGCGATGCCCAGAGCAAAGGTGATACTGATGAAGAAGACTACGCAAGCAGCCCGTAAATCGTGCCGCCAGTGTTTCAATCCGGCTAATCCATTTTGTGGAGCTTCAAGAGCTCCACGGTTGTTATTCAGATCAACTACGTTTCCGTTTCTACTTGCACCATCCATTACTCGCATCCTCCCGTTGTTGATTTAATTTGGATTGAATAGCCACACACCATTGCGCAGCCCCAAAGACTAAGTTTCTTGAATATAGATCCAAGGAGCTCAGGCTTTGAGGTTGTGCTTTTTCCTAATCAAGTTGTTAAAGAACTAAACATTAATTTTTTCTTAAAAAAATCAAAAGATCGTAAAACGATCTTTACCAAAAAATAAAATGACACCTTGACAGTGTCAGATGACACTTATCATGCTCTTAAACCTCAATTTTGTCAAGGGTGGGCAAAAATGGGTACCCTTGACAAAAAAATTTGCTTAAATTAGAGCTTTTTTAACGATAAAGATCACATCTACCTCTAATATCCTGCAACTTGAACCAAGAAAATGGCTCGCGTCTTGTATGCAATGGCAACGGTTCAATTTCTGATCCCTGTGATCGCACTAATCATTGGGGTTTCTGATTTTGCTCCAAGTGTGCTGAATGTGTTTATTTTGAATGGATTTTTTGTCATACTGTTTGTCGGATCGGGCTTGTTGTTTAGACAAGCAAACAGCGCGAACTCAAAGTAGGCCCGAGTATAAATAAAAATTGAGTAAAAGAAAAAACCTCCGACTTGTTCGGAGATTTTTTCTGGTGGAATCTTTCAAAACTAGCGATGAGAGCAGCCTACCCAACAACAAGGCCGGCGCATCCCTTTGCGCATTTTATCAAGGCCAACCGCTATACGGCGACTTCTAGTTTCATCTTTTTTAGCAGATATAACCCAACAAATCCACTCGTTGCGCGCGAGCGGTGTAATATCCGCCCATACATCCTTTACCACAAAATCAGACGCAATTGCTTTGCGAAAATCCGCTGGCATTTTATGTACCACGCCAGAGGCAATT
>JAHFHR010000010.1:9619-15385 GCA_023246815.1 bacterium
TCACGACTGTGACAAGATTTGGCGATTTTTTAGATAGTGGAGCTTTTCGAACCAGATGGCAAATATCAATTTGCTATACCAACTAAAATATTATTTTATAACTCGAGTATCTTTTGGTAAACTTTGAAGAATAACTGCTAAATCTTGTTCGGAGTAACTGTTGCCAGACAAATTTAAAATTTCCAAATTCCGCAAATTGCCCAACTCATAAGGCAACCCAGTTAATTTATTATTTGATAAGTCCAAAACGCGTAAATTTCCCAGTTGGCCAATTTCTGCTGGCACCCCAGTCATTTGATTATGAGAAGCTGTAAGCACTTCCAACTTTTGTAAGTGTCGAATTTCAGCTGGCAAAGCACCAGTTAAATTATTATTAGAAAGGTCTAGTTCCTGCAGGTTGACCATCTTAAAAACATCCTGAGAAATAGTGGTTAAATCACGATTGCTTAAATCTAATTTATTAGTACTAACTGAATTGTTAGTAACCTCATTAGAATTACTCGATGGGTTTGTTGGAGAGTTTGGTAAACAGGCAGCAAGTAATGTCCAACAGAGTAATAGTAGCAGTGTTAATTTTTTCATAATTTAATTATACCAAAAAATTGCCTATTCGGCAATTTTTTAGATGGTAGGGCCACGGGGAATCGAACCCCGGTTGCAAGGATGAAAACCTTGAGTCCTGACCGTTAGACGATGGCCCCTCAATAACAATTGACTTTTGACGTGAAACAATTAACAGTTAACATTTTTGTTAACTGCTAATTGAAACAAACTTTATACTACGATAGGTGAAAGCGACTGTCAATAGCGTTACTGAATAGCTTCACCAGTCACATACGTATCAATGTGTACTTGATTCAGTGTCACCACTTCAGCAAAATCATAACCAAGGGCGATAAATCCGGCCGATGAAGTAAATGGTCGCTTGGTGATTCCTTCAATTTTATAGATGGTGCTGTTGCCTTCAAGCTTAATCAACTGAGCCTGAGGATATGATGCTAGATCAAGGTGGTTGATACGAGCAACATTGCCCCAGAAATTTTCAGCATAGCTGACAAAGATGGTTGGCGATTGGATATTAATCTTTAACCATTGCGTATTGGTTCTATCAAAAAGGTGATACACCGTTGGATCAGCCGGAGTGCGCACCAGCGTCGCATTCTTGAACTGGTTCAAAAACTGTCGGGACACCAGCTTCACGTCACGCCAATCACACTGATACAAGTTAAATGATTCTGGGCTGGTGATATAGTGTTTTTGCCCAGTCTCAAGCAGTGCCCACACATCAGGACTATCTGCTGTTTTATAGAGAGCTTTAAACTTTGTGTACCCGATAGTAGGGTTGCAGACATATGCTGGCGGAGTCGGTAACGTCGTGTTGGTCGGTGTCGTTACGCCGTCTTCATTTGACGAACCAAGTACAACACCATTATTATTGCCCGTTGACGGACCACCAACACCACCGGACGAACCAAGTACGGTTTCAATACTACAGCCGTCTGGAATTGGGTGCATCTGTAATGCATCATCAAATTCAAACTGTAGCGTCGCCTGAGCTGAACGACGATCAGCGTAAAACAGTTCAAGCATGTGAAAGCCACCGGTTAACTCAACTGCGTTGGCAATGGTGGTTGGGGCATGTAATCCACCATTATTGATAACAACCACACCATCAATAAACAACCATGAGTCGTCATCGGAGTTTAAACTGAATGAATACTCGCCTGTCGTTGGTACCTCAATCATCGCGCGCGAATAAACCGCGAAGTGGCTGCGACCAGATGACAGCGGTCTGAAAGCATTTAATTGGAAGTAGAGAGTATCATCAACCTGACTGAAAACAAAGAACTCTTCATCGTACCAATTATTTTCGTCAGCAATACCGATGTTATTATTAAACGTTTGAAAATCAGGATGACCTGGCTCGTGATCAAAGTAGGCACTCCAAAAACCAGTTTGATTCAAGAGGCTTGCATTACAAACTAGTCCGGCATTAGCAAGCACACCGCCAGCGCGCCCAGAGGGTCGGTCAGTATAGATAGTTTGATTATTTGAACTACCTAACACAACACCACCGCTGCCGTTACGATCACTCGTGCGCGTAGTAAATGACAACACCGCGGTACGTACTGTTTTACCAAGAACGTCTTTGGCGTATATGTCAAAATAGTAGGTAGTGCCTGGCGTTAAATCAACCAGTGTCACTGAGTGAAAAAAATCTCGCGGGTCACTAGCCTCAACGGTTTTGCCAACGCTCGGTGATGTGCTGTAGCGAATTGATCCTTCGGACAATTTATTCGTACGCCAAGTGATAACCGCGGTACGCTCACCAATATTAGAGTCATTAGCTGAGCTCGGGGTAATGGCAAAAATTTCCAGCGGATCAGTTTCATTCTCAAGACCGGTTGGCGTACGGAAGGTCAGATTAAACCAACGCGCACCATTACCGAACTTATCAGTTGAGGCAACACGAAACTGATACGTCGTACCGCGACTCAGTCGAGTTAGGGTAATATCATGGATTTGGGTGCGCGCGTTGTCGCGTGCGGTCGTCCCGTAGGTCGTAGCCAAACCGTACTCAACTTCAGAAGTCGCCGGTTCATTAGTTTCCCATTGAATGGTCGCAGTCGTACCGGTTACAAACGGTACCCCCACCTTACTGATTACCGGCGCACGGTTGTCATCATCTTGACTCGTTTTAAAACTCTGTTCAAATGAGTGTACGATTGCAAAATCATCTTCAGCGGTTAACCGAAAATAATAGGTTGTTTCTGGCTGTAGACCGAAGATGGTAATCGCGTGGTTAGTACCCTTAATGTTACTGTTAAGTGTCCAGGTATAGGCCCCCGTTCTCAAGCCATACTCCACTTTAGCAACCGTAGAACGGCTCGTAGTCCAACGAATGGTGGCTGACTCATCAAAACGGTCAACCGTGATATTAGACAATATCAAAGGCTCAGTAACCTGAGCAACGACCGAAGAAGTAGGGAAAATAGTACCTAAAAGACTAAGCACGAGTACGTAAAATACCAGTTTTTTGGCTAAATTAAGATATAATTTACTTAAAATAGTATTCATAATAATTGTTATTTTACTAATTAAAAATTATAGCATACCTTAACAATTTTGTCAATAGTAACATACAATTACCTTGAAAATAAAGGCGGAAATGGTATAATGACCTCGTTTACGAAAATAAAAATATGCAAAAGAAACAAATAGCAACAATGCACGTGACGACCAGCGCTACAGAAGGATCCCTACTGCCAAACCCTTGGCTGGATACTCTTGATGCCCAGCAAGAAGAAGGACAGCTCTTGCTTGATGTTTACCAGGATGAAAAAAATATTTATATTACTTCAACGATTGCCGGGACTAAACCTGAAGATTTAGAAATCAACCTAAATAATGACATGCTTACCATTCGCGGCACGCGTGAAGCAGACACGAACATTACCACCACTGATTACTTTTACCAAGAATGCTACTGGGGCAATTTTTCCCGTTCAATTATTTTACCGATGGAAATCAAACATGAAAAAATTAAAGCTGACTTGAAAAACGGCGTACTGACCATCACCTTACCAAAAGCAAAAAAACGAAAAAATATTCCTATTGATATCCAAAACTAATGGCCTACCAACTTGAAGGTACTATTACAACGCTTACTGAAACCGACGCAACAATTACCACGGCGCTACAACAAAATATTACCTGGCCCGTTGTTGCGCTGCCACCAACTGCAAAAGTTGGCGACCGAGTGATGTTACAACTGAGTCTGCAATCGCCCCCAGACGATTTAGCTAAAAATATTTTAAACGAAATTCTCAACTCCGATGGCATACCGAGTCAACCAACAACCAAGTGATATTTTCCAAAAGAAGCGCGTCTGGTGGATTGTTGGATTGTCAGTGGGCGCGATAGCAATCATCACACTGAGCAGCGTTATCGTGACGTTTGAAATTGCGTATGCGCATAGATTTTATCCGGGCGTTACTATTGGTTCGCTCAATGTATCCGGCAAAACAATTGATGCAGTACGTACGATGTTGTCGGATATTGAAGACAAGCTCCAAAATGAGGGGCTTATTTTTTCATACCAAGATGAGACTGTTGCCGTCACTCCGATTGTGGTCTCAAATTCGCCGGATCTAGCCAAAGAAATCATCACCTTAAATTTGGAACAAACGGCGCATCAGGCTTTTGCGATTGGCCGTTCAGGCAACGTACTGACGAATCTGCTCACTCAACTCAAGGTGGCGTTGTTTGGAAAAACTACTAAGACTATCTACAGCCTTGACCATCAGGTACTCCTTGATCACCTACAAACAAATTTTTCAAAGTATGAAACACCACCGGTTAACGCGCAGATTACCATCGTTGACAATGAAGTAGTAGTCACTCCTGAAACTCCAGGTCATATTTTTAATTACGCGCACGTCACTAACGACGTGGAGCAACAACTGGCGAGTCTGGTATTTCATCCAATCACCCTTGAGTTGAAATCAGTTGATGCTGAAATAACACAAACCGCCACCGCCGGCGCGGTCGCCAGTGTGGAAAATATTTTAGAAATTTCCGGTTTAACACTAACGCATGATGACAAGACTTGGATAATTGACAAAGATACCTTAATATCATGGCTTGAATTTCAAGTACAAGACAACGAGGTAGTGGTGGGTGTCAACCAAGAAAATACGGTTGCTTTTCTAGAAGACATCGCTACAGAAATTAACGTCACCGCCACTGATGCTAAGTTTGAACTTGATGGCAATCGCGTTACTGAGTTTCAACCAAGCCGCGATGGAGTCAAAGTTGATGTTGAGCAAAGCTACGAACAAATAAACACGCACGTGATGCTCGGTAGGCAAGAAGCTGTTGCGTTAGTAGTAGCAGTTGACCCAGCCAAAGTGGCAAACCAAGATTTGAATGATCTTGGCATCATTGATTTGCTTGGTCGTGGACAATCAAATTTTTCCGGTAGCCCGGCGAATCGTCGCCACAACATAAAAGTCGGTGCTGAGTCGCTTGATGGAGTGTTGATTGAACCGGGCGAAGAATTTTCGCTCCTTGACGCACTAGGAGAAATTGATGGCAGTACCGGATATTTACAAGAGTTGGTAATCAAAGGCAACCGTACTATTCCTGAATATGGCGGCGGACTATGCCAGATTGGCAGTACGACATTTCGCGCGGCACTATGGTCAGGATTACCAATTACCGCTCGCCGAAATCATTCCTACCGAGTGCGCTATTATGAGCCAGCTGGCATGGACGCAACCATTTATGATCCGGCGCCGGACATGAAGTTTTTAAACGACACCGGACATCACATTTTATTTATCGCCAGAATGGAAGGTGATGATTTGGTATTTGAATTTTATGGAACTCCTGATGGTCGCAAAGTAACCATTGAACCAAACCCGCCAAGAATTTACAATATCACCGCTCCTGGTGAGCCGCGATATATTGAAACCGAAGATCTGGCACCTGGTGAAAAAAAGAAAGTAGAATCAGCTCACGCTGGTGCTGACACCTATTTCAAATATACCATTGAGTACCCCGATGGTACCATCAAGGAACAAGAATTCAACAGCCACTATGTATCATGGCCTGAAGTATGGCTAGTTGGCAAAGAAGCAAGCACCACTACCGACAACGTCCTACCCGTTGAAGTACCCATTGTGCAAAACTAAAAACAGCCGCGCCATAAAGGCGGGCTGCTTTTCTGATCTTGATCAGCACGTACGTACCGTTCAAGAGTCT
>JAHFHR010000072.1 GCA_023246815.1 bacterium
TGTTGGTGGCTGGCATTACTAAACTCGGCGTCATTAAATACCGCGGCATTGACCGCTACGCTGAAAACTTACGCAAGATGTTTGTTTCCATGGCGCAAGATATCAGAATCATCGTGATCAAAATGGCGGACCGCCTTCATAATCTGCAAACACTGGACGCCCTACCAAAGGAAAAACAACAGCGCATTGCTCAGGAGAGTTTGGAAATCTATGCACCAATCGCCCACCGTCTCGGCATGGGACAAATCAAAGGTCAAATTGAAGATCTGGCGTTCAAGTACGTCTACCCAGAAAAATATCAGTGGATGGTGAAAGAAGTAATGCCAAAAATGGAGCTACGCCTTGAGTATCTACAAAAAGTAATCAGCGTAGTTAAAAAAGAACTGCACAAAGAAAAAATTAAAATTATTGATATTCACGGCCGCAAAAAAAGACTGTATAGTCTTTTTAAAAAGTTACAGAAACCACACTACAACTACGACCCCAGTAAAATTTATGACTTAGTAGCACTGCGCATTATGGTGCCAACGATAGCCGAATGCTATAAAGCACTGGGCATTATTCATCAGCACTGGAAACCCCTCCCCGGTCGAATCAAAGATCACATCGCTCAACCAAAACCAAACGGGTATCGGTCACTGCACACTACCGTCTTTTGCCTTGAAGGCAAAATCGTTGAGTTCCAAATTCGTACCCCTGAAATGCATCAGGAAGCTGAGTTTGGTATCGCTGCTCACTGGCAGTACAAAGAAGGGGTTAAAAAAAATCTTAATGATCCTGGGTATACTCTCCCCAAAAACCTCAACTGGATTCAAGATCTCGTTACCTGGCAGAAAGGTGTGGTGGACGATAAAACATATCTCAAGTCACTCACGTTGGATTTCTTTGAAAATAGAATCTTTGTGTTTACTCCCGAAGGTGATGTTATTGATCTGCCGGAAGGTTCAACGCCAATTGATTTTGCCTACCATGTACACAGCTGGATTGGTGATCACTGCAGTGGCGTCAAAGTCAACAACCGCATCGGCAGTCTTGATGCGCCATTAAAAAATGGCGACGTGGTCGCCATCATCACCGATAAACATCGTAAGAGCCCAAGCGCTGACTGGCTCAGTTCCGTCAAAACAGGGGCGGCACGAGGTAAAATTAAAGCTGGGGTTGCTCGGAATCGGAAGCGCGGGTAAACTTACCGCTGAGGTTGTGTAACTCTTCGTCAGAATAAAACTCAACAATAATAGACCCGGTAGCGCCGGTTTTTTTGATGGTCACCTTGGTCCCGAGCGCGCGTTGTAACTCTTCTTCAAGCGAGGCCAGAATCGGATCCTGGTCTTTCCGACTGTGTTTTTTGGGAGCAATCTTGCTAGCGTGGCCTTCAGCCGCACGCACGGTCAGATCATTAGCCAGCACTTTACGAAAAAACGGCAGACGCTGTTCCACCGGTAACCCAGCAATCACCCGCGCGGTGCTGTAATTGATTTTACCACTAACCACTGCACGTTGAATGTCAGTCGGCAGTGTCAGCAATCGTAGTGTATTTGCCACTGCCGGGCGGCTCTTGCCAACTTGTTTGGCCACTGCTTCTTGCGTCAAACTAAATTCATCAATCAGGCGCTGGTAGGCTACCGCTTCTTCAATTGGATTTAAATCACGGCGCTGTAGATTCTCCACCAGCGCGATTTCCAATTTTTTCTGGTCTTCAATGTCACGAACAATGGCAGGAATGGTTTCTTTCTCAAGCATCTGCGAGGCACGAAACCGCCGCTCTCCCGCGATAATCTCAAAACCCTCGCCATCCTTAGTAAGGATAATCGGTTGAACCACGCCGTGCTCACGAATTGAGTTGATCAATTCTTCAAGCCCCTCATGATCAAAATGGGTCCGTGGCTGATGTGAGTTGGCTTTAATTTTACCAAGTGGGATCTGCTCCACTTTTTCCTCACCAGGTCGTACTTCCGATTCAAGCGGCAAAATTTCTTTAATGATGCGCGGTGGGATCAGTGAACTCAGACCTTTGCCTAGAGGCATACGATAAAAATTTTTAATTTCGAATTATTAATTCTAAAATGGGTACTGTTCTTTGGTAATAATTTCCCGAGCCAACTGTTCATAGGCTCGCCCACCGACAGAGCGAGCGTCATATGATAAAATTGACTGACCAAAACTTGGCGCTTCGGTCAAACGGACATTACGCGGCACGATGGTATCAAAGACATGGTGTGGAAAATGTTCGCGCAGATCTTTAACTACCTGCTGTGACAATTTATTACGCTTATCATACATGGTCACCACCGCGCCCAACACACCTAGTTCTGGTTTTAAATTTTGCTTGATCAACTCCACGGTATTTAATAGCTGCCCCAAACCTTCAAGTGCCAAATATTCAGCCTGCACCGGTATTAAAATTTCATCAGCGGCCACTAGCCCGTTAATAGTGAGCAAATCAAGCGACGGCGGGCAATCAATAATAACATAATCGTAATCGTTTTTGATTTCTAACAGCGCTTTGGCCAGCATGTACTCACGATTCTCAAGGTGTACCAGTTCAATGCGCGCTCCCGCCAAATCCTGTGTCGCGGGCGCGACTTTGTACCCTTGATGTATTGTGGGGATAATAATATCACGAGCGGTTAACTGACCGATAATGACATCATACACTCCCTTAACCACCGTGGCTGGGTCAACCCCGAGGCCGGAACTGGCGTTGCCCTGTGGATCAATGTCAACCAACAAAACGAACTTACCTAGCCAGGCCAAGTAAGCTCCAAGGTTCACTGCCGTTGTAGTTTTCCCGACGCCACCCTTCTGATTGACGATTGCAATAATACGACCCATACATATAGTATAATGCAATAAGAAGCCTTTGACAATTGAAAACTTTTTTATTATAATGGGCTTTGTATTCTATTTTTAGTTAATCATGCGGATACGTGGGCGAGTGGCGGAACTGGTAGACGCGCTGGACTCAAAATCCAGTTCTCGCAAGAGAGTGAAGGTTCAAGTCCTTTCTCGCCCACCAAACAATAGTATGAAACCAATCCCAGTTCAGCAAAGAATCAAAACCCAGCCCTATGTCGTCGGGGGCTGCCTGATCGTCAAAGACGACAAATTTTTACTAGTCCAAGAAGCTGTGGCTGAAGCCGGCACTTGGAACCACCCAGCTGGCTGGCTTGATCTCGGTGAAGATATTGCCACCGGTGCTAAGCGTGAGGCCGAGGAAGAAACCGGCCTACAACTTAAAATTACCGGTTTACTCGGAGTTTATCCTATACTGAAAAGTAAAGAAGGCGCTCCTAATCATGCAGTAAAATTTATTTATATCGCCAAACCATTGACCACTAATCTTGTGCTGGATAAAAATGAAATCGCTGATGCCCGCTGGTTTACGTTATCTGAAGTTGAAACGTTAGAAAAAGAACACGTCTTACGAGACATTGATATTATCAACCAAATTAAAGATTACCAGGGAGGGAGAGTATACCCGATTGAAGCAGTAAAACAAATCACTGATCAAATGGGGTATACGCTCAATAGTAATACAACCCCAAGTGAAAAACTGGGTTGACAAATAGTCTTAAATCCATTAGTATGATTGAGTTAATTGTCAAAATGTAGGTTCAGTAATTAGCAACCCGACGCGGGGTAGAGCAGTAGCAGCTCGCCAGGCCCATAACCTGGAGGTCGCGGGTGCAATTCCCGCCCCCGCAACCAAGTGAATTTTAAAAAATCAAAACGTTTATAAAAGGGCGGGCTTGCCCGCCGGAGCTCCGCATAGCGGAGCGTAGGCGGGACGACGTAGCTCAGTTGGTTAGAGCGAGGGAATCATAACCCCTAGGTCGGAGGTTCAAATCCTCCCGTCGTCACCAGCAAAAATTTCCATTTTCCAAACAGCAAAACCCCGTGAATCGGGGTTTTGTGATACAATAAAAACATGTTTTTAACCGTCCATGCCGCCTCAGGCGTACTCATTGGCCAAGCCACCGGCAACGTCTGGCTAGCCCTTATTGGTGGCATTATTTCTCACTTTCTTCTTGATCTGGTGCCTCATGGGGATCAAGATTTAGGTAAAGGCAGAATTCATCAAGAACGACTGATGGTGTTGCTTAAATTTGGCATCGCTGACACTGCCCTCATGCTCACCATGGTCGGTGGGTTGCTGTATTTTAATACAGGCCTTCAAACTCCAGCAGTCGTGCTGGCTGTTTTTGGCGCACTAATTCCCGATGCCATCAACGCCAGCTATCTATTTTTCAAACTGCCGGGGCTGACACAGTACAGTGCGATTCATACCAAAATTCATTTTTTCTGGAATGGCTTCACCATCACCATGCGACAAGGCTATATTGTTCAGACAATTTTTTTGATGCTCTTTTTGTCAGCAATAATGCTGTATGGTTAGCTGTATTATTCCTGCCTACAATGAAGCGCGAACAATAGCCGAGGTCATAGGTACTGCCGTAGGCCACCCGCGCATCACCGAAATTATCGTGGTTGATGATGGC
>JAHFHR010000073.1 GCA_023246815.1 bacterium
TGGCGGTAACCGTAAAAATATCATTAAGATACATGGTCAGAGGATCATCAACCTTTTCACCAATTTTAAATGCGACGGTTGGCGTCGTTGGCGTAATAATACAGTCAACCTGCTGGAATACTGAACCAAAGTCGCGGCAGATCAACGTCCGAACTTTAGCCGCCTGCTTATAGTACGCGTCAAAATAGCCTGCGGACAAGGCATACGTTCCCAACATAATACGGCGTCTAATTTCTGCGCCAAACCCCGTGGCACGAGTTGCCAAGTATTGATCAAGTAAGGTGCTGCCCGATGCTACGGTGCCATAGCGCACTCCATCGTAGCGTGCCAAGTTAGAACTAAGCTCCGACGGCATGATGATGTAGTACACCGCCAAACCATAGGCAGTGTGTGGCAAACTGACTTCCTGCACGTGAGCGCCAAGTCCTTCAATCGTTTTAATGGCGTCACGTACCGCCTGTTCTACCGCCGGATCAATACCCTCAATAAAATATTCCTTTGGGATGCCGATCTTTAACCCTTTAATATCCTGCTTAAGTAGTTCTGAATAGCGCGGCACAGCCATGTTTGGCGTGGTTGAATCTTTGGGATCATAACCAGCAGTGGTCTCTAAAATAAGAGCGGCGTCTTCAATGGTTTTGGCAAAGTGACCGATATGGTCAAGTGATGATGCCATGGCCATCACTCCGTAGCGTGATACTCGGCCATAGGTTGGTTTGACGCCAACAATACCGGTCAACGCCGCTGGCTGACGAATGGAACCACCAGTATCAGTGCCCAACGAGCATAATGCCTGATGCGCGGCCACGGCCACGGCTGAACCGCCGGAACTACCTCCTGGTACCCGTGTGGTATCCCAAGGATTTTTAGCAGCACCAAAATATGATGATTCTGTAGAAGAGCCGCAGGCAAATTCATCCATATTGGTCTTACCGACCAACACCACACCAGCGGCATCCAGTTTTTCAAACGCCGTTGCTGAATACGGCGGTGTATAGTTTTCTAGAATCTTTGACCCGGCGGTTGAACGCACGTCTTTGGTGCAGAACATGTCCTTAACTGCCACCGGAATACCGGTCAATGGATTTGAGAAATCAGCGGCTTGATCAACAGCATGGGCTTTTTCCAATGCTTCGGCCTTGGTGATGGTAATAAAAGAATTAAGAGTTGGATTGGTTTTTTCAATCTGATCAAGACAGGCGGTAGTTAAATCAACTGAAGAAAATTCTTTTTTCTTCAGTCCGGCATGTGCTTGTTTGATGGTTAGTTCGTTGAGTTTCATATTGTCATTCTGAGCGAAGCGAAGAATCTCTGAGTTTCAATTTTTAGCTGAGATCCTTCGGTCGCTCCGCTTCCTCAGGATGACAAAACACTAAAATACTGACTTGGTTTTTATTAAATCATTCTCAGTGCTGGGTGCTTGGGTAAGTAATTTTTTGCGACTATCTTCATCTATCTGCACCACTATATCGTCGCGCATAACATTTTCCAGTCCGGTTACCTGCGCCGTCATCTCAACGCCGGTGGTGTCTACAGCTTTAAGCTGTTCAATATATTCTAAAATAGAGGAGAGCTGTTTGGCGTAGATCGCTTTCTCCTCTTTACTAAGCCCAAGACGGGCGAGTAGTGCAATTTTTTCTACTTCTTCTTTAGATAGTGCCATAAAAATAGATTCCAAAATACTTACACAGTATAGTGGATTGACAAAAAGAATGCAATATGCTAGTGTAAGTTCTATTCTAATACACTTTGTTCTTTTTTTCGGGGGAATCAGGGAATCCACGGTTTATACAGCACACCACTCTCCCCAGAGTAGTATGCTTATGATCTCACCCCAGATCTATGACAGTGCAACGCTGTCTCGGTAAACCACCCTGCATTCCACCCTTTTACTTTTTCGAGGATCCGGGTCCTCCCCGCGGATTGAGCGCAAGTTCACAGTGAGGGTGGTTTCCGCGCCACCCTCACTGCTGGATCCTCGTTGGAGGATCTGAGGTGTTGATGGCGCATTTTCCTCCCTCAATGGACAGGGCCAATCAGCCCTTGTTGCCTCCACTTCGGATCCTCCTCCTTTTTTTGAGGGGCACTTCGATAATTCACGAATAGCCTTTTACCTCACGCCCTCCGGCGGCATTGGCTCTTCTCAATCGTGAACTCCTAGTGTCCCTCTCTTTTTATTTCAAAAGATTAGTAAACTGTTGTTCAGAAAGAATTGTAATCTCCAAATCTTCTGCTTTTTTGGCTTTTGATCCAGGATTATCGCCGACCACCACGTAGTCGGTGTTTTTTGACACCGATGAAATCCAATTTCCACCAGCAGCCCGGATCGCTTCTTTTGCTTCATCACGTGACAATGTGGTAAGCGTGCCAGTCACCACTATTTTTTTACCAACCAACGGTCCCGTGCGTGGGCCCGTTTTTTGTTTAGTGATCGCAACCCCAGCCTGTCGCAACTCACGCACTAGTACATGATTATGAGTATCAGCAAACCACTGGTGAATGCTTCGTGCGACCACCGGACCGACATCCGCGATGGTCTCCAAATCTTCAAGTGAGGCGTGTTGTAGCTTTTCAACCGTGCCAAAATGGTTGGCCAATGCAACCGCGGTTTCTTCACCAACATTGATAATGCCAAGACTATAAATAAAACGGGGCAAGGTTATTTTTTTGGCATGTATAATAGCTTCAATTAAATTATCCGCGGACTTCTCAGCAAAGCGCTCCAGTGGCAACAGATCATCTTTTTCTAAGGTAAAAATATCAGCCGGAGTTTTGACCAAATTCTCCCGCATTAACTGCTCAATAATACTACTACCCAGTCCATCAATATTAAAGGCTTTCTTGGATACAAAATGACTGAGCTGGCGACGCTGCTGGGCATAACAGCGCGGATTGGTGCAAAAATAAGCAACGCTTTTTTCTTGACCATGCTCGGAAACGGTTTTCTGCTGCACTTTTGAACCGCAGTCCGGACAAGTACTGGGCATCTGAAATACTTTTTCTTTGCCAGTGCGCAGTTTGGGTAGTACCTGCACCACTTCTGGAATAATATCACCCGCCTTGCGGATCACCACGGTATCACCAATCTTAAGCCCTAACCGCTTAATCTGGTCTTCGTTGTGCAACGTCGCGCGTTTTACCACAGTTCCGGCCAACTTCACCGGTCGTAAATGAGCAACGGGCGTGAGCGTACCAAGCCGACCAATCTGCACCGCAATAGCATCAACCACGGTAGTGACTTCTTCCGCAGGAAATTTAAAAGCAATGGCCCAGCGCGGCGCTTTACCAACATGACCTAGAGCTTCTTGGTAGGCACGTTGATTAACTTTTACCACTACGCCATCAACCCAGTACGGCCGCTGACGACGCTTGGTCTCCCACTGTTTCCAAAAAGCAATGACGTCTGAGATAGTTTTACAAACCGCAAAATTATCATCAATAAAAAACCCTAGCTGCTTAAGCGCAACGAGCTCTTCAGCCTGCGTCGGCGGTGGAGTATCTTTGCCACCGGACCAATCATAGGCAGTAAACGACAACTTGCGTTCAGCGGTAATCTTTGGGTCTAATTGACGAATGGTACCGGCCGCGGCATTGCGAGGATTGGCAAACTCCGGTTGGTCTTCTTTTTTTCGCTTGGCATTAATTACCGCTAGTTGCTTTTCTGACAGCCACACTTCCCCTTCCACAATAACATCAACCGGTTTTCTCAAGCGCAGCGGTACTGAATGAATCGTTTTGATATTGTGGGTGACATCTTCGCCAATCAAACCATCACCGCGCGTGGCACCGACTTGTAGCAGCCCGTGCACATAGGTCAGGACGGTGTGTAGTCCATCAATTTTAAGCTCGCACACATATTCAAGCGTAGGCTTTTTGCCCAACGTTTTTTCCAGCAGTTTGGTGATACGCGCTTCCCAGTCATAGATGTCCTGCTCACTAAACGCGTCATTAAACGACCACTGCCTCACCTGATGGGTAACTTTTTTGAAGGCAGCAAGTGGCTGCCCCCCAATGCGGGTCAGTGGTGAATCAAAACGTTTGAGATCAGGGAACTGTTGCTCCAGTTGCCGCAATTCCTGCTGTAGCGAATCATAGACCTGATCATTTACCGCCGGATCGTCAAGGACGTGGTAACGGTAGCGCAGGTCGTCAATCTGCGCGATCAACTTATCAATACGTTTTTTAGCTTCAGTTTTATTCATACCTATTTCACGATTTGTTCTTCGGAAAAAAGCACGAAATCATACAGCCCTGAAACCGGTGGCCGCACAGGAGTGCGCACGCGTAATCGCTGAAGCGAGCGACCGGAGATGGCTTCAGCGTCAATGATTAACCGGCTAGGGATCGGCTCCGGACCAGTTACTCTGTTATGGGCAGTCAGTGTAATGACGCTATGAGTGGCACCATTGCTTAAAAGATAATTGAGCCGTAGTGAATACGCACA
>JAHFHR010000074.1 GCA_023246815.1 bacterium
AACCGATCGGTATCGGCCAACGTTTTTTTGGTCTGAATACACACCAGCGCATCTTGGGCGTAGTCGTCTGACTTGTTAATGTAATGCACATCACCGGTAGCAATGACGGGAATCCCTAAACGTTCCCCAATACCAAACACCGCCTCATTAACTTGTATTTGAGCTTTAATCGTCGGATGGTGTTGTACTTCTAAATAGTAACTCCCCTTGCCGAACAGGTCTTCGTACGCACGAGCAGTTTCTTCAGCTTTTTTAATATCTCCGTTGAGAATGTTTTTGGCCACTTCCCCCTGCAAACAGGCCGAGGTGCAGATAATGCCTTCGTGATACTGCTGTAACAATTCCCAATCAATGCGCGGTTTATAATAAAAACCATCCAGATGCGCGATGGTGGTGAGCTTAATTAAATTTTTGTACCCAGTTTCGTTCTTGGCCAGCAGCAATAGATGGTAGGGACTGACATCAACACCGGGACGCTTATTGGTGTGACCATTCCTGGCAACGTAGGCTTCTACACCAAGGATCGGCTTGATACCAGCTTTTTTTGCTTTCTGATAAAATTCAACCAGACCATACATCACACCATGATCAGTGAGCGCCAGGGCCGGCATGCCAAGTTCTTTGGCACGATTTACCAATTCATCAATTTTTGACAGCCCGTCCAATAGCGAAAAATGCGAATGGACGTGCAGATGCACGAATGACATGGGGATCTTTTATTTTAGAAAGCCTTGAATAATCAATGGCTCTCAAGGAACATGCGAGTTCCTATGCAATACTCTTAGTCGTCGTAATGACAAAAAAACTATTTTTTCTTTTTTCGAAAGGTTTGTTTCTCTTCAGATACTCCACTACGATGCTTCTCAATCAAAAATCCAACCATTTTAATCAGTGAATCCGAAATCAACGCAACATGTGACGAGCCTTTCTCCAACTTATCTTTGACTAATTTCAAGATGTTGTCCACCAGCTCAAGCTTTTCACGAATACTGATGGTCATTTTAGAAACATTTTTGAGCATGACAATGAGATAGTACATTGCCCAACAGATAAAAATGGCAATCAGCACTACCGCAAACGTAATACCAAGATTTAAAATGTCACGAGATGAATCTAAAAACATAGTAAAATTATAGTTCTATTAGCTAGTTGGCCGTATACCCTAACGAACAACTGCATCTAACTTTTTTTGTAAAACTTCAATGACCATCTTCATTATCGCATCAACCTCGGAAGACTGCAAGGTTCGTTCTAGTGAACGAAACACAATACGGAATGAAAGGGATTTTTTACCAGACTCAATACCCTCCCCGGTATAGGTATCAAGATAAGTAACATCAGTCACCAGCGGATCAATGCCCTGAATGATCTCGGTGATCTGCTGCCAGGTAATCTGCTGATCAATAATCATTGAAATATCGCGCTGAATACTGGGGAATTCTGGAATTGGTTGGTACACTTTAATCTGTTGAGCATGCTGAGTTACTATCGCAAAATCAAGATCAAATACCGCTGTATCACCATCAATACCAAAGGCCATGCGTAGTTTCTCATGGACTAAGCCAAGCTCACCAATAAACGTTGAACCAAGGTATACATTCAGCCAACCACCATCCTGCCATAATGGATTTTTAAAATCAGGTACCTTGAACGTTACCGATGTTAGCCCGCATTTACGAAAGAGTATTTCAAGTGCGCCTTTGGCATGACGAAAAGCATCTGGCCCAACAACCGCACCGACTAGACGTGGTGCTTCATCCGGTAAATCATGAGTGCCCTGCTGATGGTAGACATTACTTAATTCAAAAATAGAGAAAGCATCAAAGGCATGTTGATTATCGGCAACACTCTGTAACAGCTGTGGCAACAACGTGGTGCGCAAGTACCGCATATCATCATTGAGCGGATTATGGATTGCCACACTCTTCTTGGTTGAAAACCCAGCTTTAGTAAGTATAGCTGCCGACACCATTGAATAATGGTAAAGTTCGGTAAATCCTAAACCTTCAAAAACGCGCTTAGTATGAATCTCCCACTGTAAATGTGGGTCAGGCGCATGAGCCACCAACTGACCAGCCGGTAGGAGGCTTGGAAACGTATCATATCCGTACAAGCGAGCCAGTTCTTCAATAACATCTTCAGCAATAACAATGTCATGATCGCGCCACCACGGAACGGTTAGAGCTAAAGTTTGGCTGCCAGCAACCGTAAAACCAAGCGCGACTAACATTTTTTTGACATCCCCGAGCGGAAGAGTAATCCCAAGATAGCGCTGGATATCAGCAGTATTAAAAGTAATGCGCTTTGGTTTATACGGCCGAGCATAGGCATCAATAACTGGGCCAGCAACCGTGCCGTCGGCAATCTCTAGTGCCAGCGCTATCGCTTGTTGCAATGCCGGATGAGTGCCTTCTGGATGTAATCCTTTCTCAAACAAATTTGATGATTCCGAATGCAGGTTTAGTTGCCGTGCGGTTTTTCGAATTGATACTGGATCGAAATTAGCAACCTCAAAAACAATGGTGCGAGTAGCAGCATACGTTGCCGATTCCTTGCCGCCCATCACTCCCGCAATAGCAATAGGTCCTTTACTGTCGGCAATAACTAAATTGCTAGAGTCTAGTTTATATTCAACATCGTCAAGTGCAACTAACTTTTCACCTGACATTGCCTTGCGTATCACTATTTTTTGACCCTTGATGCTGTCGTAATCAAACACATGTAGCGGCTGACCATACTCAAGTAAGAGATAGTTGGTAATATCAACCAAATTATTAATTGGTTTCATCCCAGCGCTCATCAATCGTGCTTGCAACCACAACGGCGATGGTTTCACGGTCACGTGGTCAATCACTACTGCCTGGTAGCGGGGGCACAACTGCGGTTCTTCCACGGTAACGGTCAGTGGTTTTGTGGTGCGTTTCGGAATGAGTGGTTTGACGATTTTCAAATTAGTTTTTACCCCAAGTACCGCGCCGGCTTCACGCGCTAAACCGCGAATTGACATCGCATCAGGTCGGTTTGAAGTTATTTCAATATCTAGTAGCGTATCTTGCAGCGGCAATACCGTTTCTAATTTCTTTCCAAGTGGCGTATCGGTAGGCAAAATCATGATTCCCTCGTGATTTTGACCAAGTCCAAGCTCGCGAGGCGAACAAAGCATTCCGTTACTTTCAACATCACGAATGGTTGCTTTTTTAATAACTAACTCCTGACCAGCGGCGTGTGAATCAAGAACTACTGCCCCCTCTTTGGCCAATGGCACTATCTGCCCTTCGGCAATATTGGGTGCTCCGCAGACCACGGTTTGTTCATGCTTGCCATCAGTAACGGTGGCCAATTTTAATCGATCCGCATTTGGATGTGGTTCGATCTTGATAATTTTCGCAGTTATGACACCACTAAATTGCGGTTTAATCTTTTCAATACGATCAACTGTCTGACTTTTAGCCGAAAACTGCTTGGCAAACTGCTCAACACTGCCCAGGCTGACGAATTCTTTAAGCCAATTGTAGGATACTAATCTGTTCATTTTTTCTTTGTCGTCTTATTAACTTTGCGCTTTGCAACAATTGACGGTTGAACCAATGGCGTACTCCCATGCACTGGATACCCAAGCTCCTCCTCCATTCCCGTACGCATCCCAGTGGTAAAATGGTTAAGGGTTTCAAGTGTTGGTTTGATGGCAGAAAGCTTGCTAATCTTTTTCTTTTTAATATTGCCCTGCAATTCAACGATCGCACTGGCCATGTCATCGGCATCTTTGGTCCACAGGTGTAGCTTGGCATGCAGATGACGATACCCGATAAATTGTATAATGTTGAGCGCCAAAGCCACTACCGCAACCGTAAACGGAACCCAAATTGCAAAGATAGTATCAAACTGTGCGAGTGCTTCCATAGCTACCGCTCAAAATTGATTAAGAAACCGCACATCGTTTTGATATAACATCCGGATATCAGGAATGGCCAGTCCAGCTTTCATCATGTAGCAGCGCTCAACGCCCCAACCAAAGGCAAAGCCAGAATACTTTTTCGGATCAATACCTCCAGCTTTTAATACATTAGGATGTACCATTCCCCCACCGCCCAGCTCTAACCAGCCCTGTTTGCACATCCGGCAACCTTTGCCATGGCAGACACCACACGACACATCAAGTTCAAGACTTGGCTCGGTAAACTGAAAATGAAACGGCCGCATGCGGATCGTGCGTTCAGGACCAAAAAATGATTTTACGAAATATTCCCACGTACCTTTAAGATGGGCAATCGTAACCTGCTCATCAATATACAAACCTTCAAACTGATGAAACATGGGTACATGTGACACGTCACTTTGTCGTCGATAACATTTGGCAATGTTGATCATCCGAATCGGCAGCTGCGTGCGCTCCATTTCCCGAACTTGGCCATTTGAGGTATGCGG
>JAHFHR010000011.1 GCA_023246815.1 bacterium
GCCAAAACTGGTCACTACCACGGTTGGCGAAACAACTTTTGACGTAGTGGCGGGTGCTGAAGTATCAACCTTTCGTGGCACCATGAAGCTTGATGCCGTGGTGGTGCTCTTTGATGAGGGTGCGCTCCTGAGCGCCATTCGTGACAAACTACACTTTAGTAGTGGACTTGATCCTCAGAGTTTTTCGTATGAGTTACAGGATTATGACCTTGCAACACAGCAGGCAAGGATTAAAGCTACTTTTTCTGCGCAAACAATCGCGGTTACATCGCCTGAACTATTTGACAAGAGTAAGATCGTTGGCATGACTACTGAAGAGGTAAAGGCATACTATGCGCAATTTTCTGACGTGGAGTCAGTTGAGGTTCAGTTCCAGCCAGTGTGGTTGAAAAAAACGCCGAGAATTACAGATAAGATTCGTATTGAGATTGCGGAGTAGCCTTTTCTTCCTCATTGGAAAATAAATCTAAAGCACCATTTTATTTTCTGAGTTTATCGTATTCTTCCAAGGTCAACTGAATATCATTGAGTATTTTTCTTAGCAATCCTCGACTGATTTCTTTGCTATGCATGGACACTACTGTTGTTCTGCCGTCTAAATGTTTAAAAAATACGTGAGACCCTTCGGCATCACGTTTTATAAATCCAAGTCCAAGTATAATTTTGACCAAACTTTTTGGCTTGATCGGTGTTAATTTAGACATGTCTAAATTTTGACATTTTGAATACCAATAAATTTGATTTTTTCTATAACCTTAGTATCAATGTTTCTCAGGCATAATTTCAAAACATTTTTAAGGTTATTAAGCATTTCTTCTTGAGTTTTTCCTTGAGCATGGCAACTGGGTACAGAGGGCACTGACCCCACAAAAACGCCATCTTCATCTTGCTCAATATAGACTGTAAACAGTGAATTTTTCATATATTTGAATTGTAGCGAAATTAAGAAAATAAATCAAATTTATTTCGCTTAACGTTTCGCCGATATCCGAAGTTGCGAGTGAACGTGGGGTATAATTTTATCACCACCTAAGTGAATGAGCAATTTGGATGAGTAAAATAGATAGTATTATTTTGTGATTTTCGATCTTAGTATCTGTGTGCGACGTTCTAGCTCCTCATAAAACTGATTCAATTTTTCTTCATCTGCTCCCATTGTTCTTGCGACTTCGGGGTCAACACTTTTTTCAAGCCATCGCTTCCACATATCAACGTACTCGACTAATATTGGGTAGTATTTTTCAGTTTCTGGCTCGGCGAGCCAGTAATTATCTCTAAACACATCAAGCATTCTATAATACAGTGGGAGTAGCTCATTCTCAAATTGTTTGTTGTTGTATTCGATTTCTTTATCAACATATTTTAAGTCTTCTTGTCTAGCGTGTTCGCCTCTTCTCTCCCACACAACATCTCCGGCTTTTTTTAGTTTGAATCGAACCTGGCCTTTTGCTTGTGTTTCTTTCCGATACGCCAGAAGTGGTGAATAGAATTTGTTGAGTTGTTGTTCAATGATGTCGATCTTTTTTTCTTCCCGAAGTTGCTTCAATCCATATTTAACACCGACATAACCTGCCGCAAATGTAGCTGTCGGGGCTAAACCGTATTGGATGAATACTTGAATCAGTTTTATTAAACTTTCCATGTATAGTTATCTATTTTGCGAATCGGATATCGGCTGTTAGGCGATGTATGACTTTAAAATTTCTTTAAATATCGGCAAAGACAAAAGAAAAAGAATTACACTCATTATAAAGCAGATGTACAATACTTCCGGCCAGTAGTCCTGACTAAATTTTTTATCTCGCGGCAACTCGTCTTGAATCATCCTTGCCAATTTTTTAATGTCTTGTCTAGTCAAAAATATGTATCTGCCCAATGCAGTAAATGTCGTCAGTGTAGCTGCAAGGAGACTAGTTGCCAGAAAACACTTATTTACATTTTCTGTATTGGTTATCGCTGCCAAACCAATAAGAGTCGTCGCGAGGCCACTTATTATGGTCAGAGACTCATATCGCAAGACAATGGCCTGAGTAAGTGACGTTCGTTTATTTTCTAGTCTTAGGATTTTTATTTCCTCTTCAGTCATATGCTAAATTTTAAAGGCATATTTCATCTAACGTTTAGGAATACCCGAAGTTTGCCGTAACAGAGTAAAGGTAAATTTGGGCGGATAAGCTAAAAATTATTATTTAATTCCGTTTTCCATTAAACATTTACTATACTCATCGTTAAAGATTTTGTCATAGTCTGCTCTTTTGGTAAGATTCCCACCATTCATTACGTAAGTGTTATCCCAATTTAGTGCTTTTTCTTTTTCAGTATTTGCTTTATTGAAACAATCTTTTTTTATTGATGATGGACGTAATTCATACCAATAGAATCCGCCTCCCAACACTAATAGCACCAAAGCGATGACAAAATATTTTTGTTTGTTCATAATGGTGAATTTAAGAATAATTTTTAGCTTACGAGTCGGATATTCTTTGTTAGACAAAGTTGCGAATATTTGGAGCAATTCTGTCTAACGTTATCGGGCTAGCCGAAGTTGCGATAGAGCGGAAGTGGTATACTTCTGAACCAGACATGCTATGTTTTTTGATGCTTTAAAAGAGGAATTGGAAATTCGTAATTTTAGCCCAAAAACCGTGCAGGCGTATCTCTTCTATAATACCGACTTGGCTAAGTACTGTCAAAAAGACCCGACTGTTGTTACATAGAATTAATAAGTAGAGGTAATTTGACAACGGTTTTTCCCTAACCTATACTATAATCACCTAGAGATGATTGGCGAAACTACCAATTTCGCGGCGAGATCCCTGCCGGCAGGCAGGCGTTGCTCAGAATATGCTATTCTGAGGACTAAATCTTAGGTCAACTACATATCAAAGTGCTTCGGCACACGGTCGGAGAAGTTGGGTGGAACCGCCCCATTAGTCGGGGTCCCAAGCAGATATTTTTGCTTGGTTTTTTATTTATGAAAAGTACTGTGTTGCGAGGAAAAAAAGTAGTACTGCGTTCGTTGAAGTTGAGTGATGCCGCTCGATTTTGTCAGTGGTTGGCAGATCCAGAAGTGACTAAATTTTTGGATATGTATAACCAACCAGCGCTGACGCTCGCTGCTGAACGAAAGTGGATCACCCAGCAGCGACAGCGTAAAGACATTATCACATTTGCGATTGATACTATTGATGGCACTCATATTGGTTCAGTTGCATTACGGCATATCACGAGTCCTCACCGTCATGCATCATATGGCATCATGATTGGTGATAAAAAATATTGGGGGCAGGGCTATGGCACCGAAGCTGGGAAGCTCATCATTGACTATGGTTTTCGCAAGCTTAAACTGCACCGTATCTATCTGTACGTTATTGCCTACAACATCCGCGGTCAAAAGTCATATGAAAAAATTGGATTCAAAGTTGAGGGACGTTTTCGCGAGCATCTGCTCGTTGATGGTCAGTATCATGATCGAGTGGTCATGGGTATATTAAAAAATGAATATTTAAAGAAACAAAATAATAAATAATAGCATGTCATCCTGAGCCCCGACATACGCCTGCCTTGTCGGCAGACAGGTCGGGATAAACTCCGCGAAGGACCAAGGATCTCGGAGATTCTTCACTCCACTTCGTTTCGTTCAGAATGACGGAAGACAATATTATGGATGAAACATTAAAAAGCATTAGACATTCAGCTTCTCATGTATTGGCACAAGCGGTATTAGAATTACACCCCGATACTAAACTGGCTATTGGTCCGGCCATTGAGGATGGTTTTTATTATGATTTTGATTTGGGTGGCAAAACATTTTCCACCGAAGATCTGACTGCGCTTGAAAAGAAAATGAAGCACATCATTAAACAGAATCAGACATTCACGCAATCGGAAATGGATATTGATGAAGCGATTAAAGAGTTAAAACGGAAAAAACAACCCTACAAAGTTGAGCTAGCTGAGGCACTAAAAAAGCGTGGTGAGACAAAAGTTGGTTTTAATACTATGTCACTTGGCAAAGACGAGAAGTTCACTGATCTGTGCGCCGGTGGTCATATTACAAGCACCAAAGAAATTGGTGCAGTTAAGTTGCTCAAAGTGGCCGGTGCCTATTGGCGTGGAGATGAAAAAAATAAAATGCTGCAGCGTATTTATGGTACGGCGTTTATTAATGAAGCTGATTTGCAACAACACCTTGAACAATTAAAGCTGGCCGAAGAACGCGATCATCGCAAGCTTGGTCAGGAGTTGGATTTATTTACTTTTTCTGAGTTGGTTGGCGCGGGGTTGCCAATGTTTACCCCGCGCGGCACCATTATTCGCAATGAAATTGAAAAATATCTTAGTGATCTGCAGATTATCCGCGGCTATCAAAAAGTGTGGAGTCCTCATGTGGCCAAAAATGATTTGTATAAAACTTCTGGCCATTGGGATAAATTTGCTGAGAATAATTTTATTGTTCGCGGCGAGGATCCTGATGCTGAAGTTTTTGTCATTAAGCCCATGAATTGCCCACATCACACCCAAATTTATGCTTCACGTCAGCGAAGTTACCGGGACCTACCATTGCGGTATTTTGAAATATCAACCATTTATCGCAATGAGAAAGTTGGCCAATTGCACGGTCTGACGCGCGTTCGCGCTATTACCCAAGACGATGCCCATATCTTTTGCCGGCCCGATCAAATCGAAGCCGAGGCTAACTTGATCTATGATATTATTGAAGAATTTTATGGAACATTTGGCATGGAGCTTACTCCGCGTCTTTCTCTCTCTGACCCACAGCAACCAAGTAAGTATTTAGGAGATCGGCAGTTATGGGAAAGCGCTGAAAATTCTTTACGAGATGTTCTGAAAAAACGAGTAAAGCATTTTGAAGAGCAAGAAGGAGAAGCCGCTTTCTATGGCCCGAAAATTGATTTTGAAGTTAAGGACGCGATTGGCCGTACGTGGCAGTTGGCAACAATTCAGTTTGACTTTAACCAGCCGCAACGTTTTAGGCTTGAGTACATTGATGAAAAAGGTAAGAAGGTGCAACCGGTCATGGTGCATCGGGCGGTGGCTGGAGCGATTGAGCGGTTTATGGGAATCATGATTGAGCACTACGGCGGCGCATTCCCACTCTGGTTGGCGCCGGTGCAGGTGATGATCGTATCAGTGAGTGATCAGTTTAATGACCGTGTGTATGAGTTGGCTAATGAACTGAGTTTAGCCGGCATTCGAGTGGAAGTTGATGACAGTAAAGAAACGGTTGGTAATAAAATTCGTAAAGCGGAAGGACAAAAAATTCCCTACATGTTGGTATTTGGTGAAAAAGAAGCTAGTGGTAAAAAATTAACGGTACGTAGGCGGGGAAGTCGGGATATGGAAGAAGTTGATAAAAAGAAATTTATTACTCAAGTAGAAAAAGAAATCGCTAGTCGAAAATAAAAAAAGAACCCGCCACGCGATCGTGAGACCGGTGGCGGATTTTGCGTAATACGTGGTGTTGGCTAGCGAGAGAAGGCGACTGCCATTGACTCGCGTGGCAGCTTGCTGCCGTCAATCGTCGGCACCAGCATACCGCCAAACCATTGCTCAGCGGTCCATACCGTTTTATCAGCCGCTTCAAGAAGCGGCGTAGCTGAGAAATCGGTCCATACGAATCGTTTGGAAGCGGTATTCTTGTATTGTGTTGGTATCGCTCCCACCCCGAAGGTTTCATCTCCGAGTAGTTGCACGGTGACGCTCGCCTCGTCGTTTATCGGGCGTAGATTTGCATTGAGACCAATATACTTGATCGTACCACCCGGAACCATCCATGGTTCCTTGAATTCGGCAACGTATGTGCCGGACTCCTTATTCGCCATGGTGAGGGGAAGGAAATCGTCCGAACCGAGGTCGAGTTTTGGATTCGTTAGTTCGACGTTTTGGGTCTTGATGGTAAACGTCAACTTTCCGATTCCGATATCCGCGGACGAACTGGCTGCTACCCCAAAGACGTACAATTTTTCGTCGTTGAGGGGCTCCTTTGATAGTCCGCTGCTCTCGACGCCGTGCTCCAATTGCTCATTGAGCAGTACCGTAGGGACCGATCGCATCACGTAGAAGTGCGCGGAGTTCAACGGTTCACTTGACACACTAACCTCTTTTTCCGTCGTCACCGTCTTGTAGGACGGAACTTGGACAAAGAACCCTTGGCCACTTTCGTTTTCGGCCACGGTGCCCGTGTTGACCTTGATGGTCAGTGTTGTACTACCGGTGACCACGAGCGGTGGAGTAAGCTGGACCTGTATTTCCTGGTCCATGGGGGTATCGAGCGTTTGCCCGATCAGGGTCGCGCCGTTATACACGGCGACCCTCTCCAGTTTCAAGTGACCATCCCCGAGTTGCCCTATATACATCGGCAAATGCGAGATGGTTACCTCACGATTGGCGGTGATGGTGATGACCGCCACGGTTTGCCCGTCAGTGTTGGCTGGTAGTAGCCCTTTTTCGGGGCTGCTCGGGCTCAAACTCAGGGTCAGCTGAGTCGGCACGGTCGGCTGTTCGGCGAGTGTTCCCATGGCAATTGCCATGAGTACTGTGACTACGGCGATGAGGTTTTTCATCGTTTCTCCCTTTCTTACTTTTTGTTTCCCCTGGGGGTGCTTTTTCTATATACTTTCAAGAGTCGGAAGACTCGAATTTTAATGTACGGAATAAAAAATCTGTACAAACAGACTGAACTACTCTACACTATATCTATATTTTTGTCAATCTTTCTATGGGAACAACTCAAAAAGTAATTGTTATTATTGGCCCGACTGCGGCCGGTAAAACCAAACTCGCCGTCAAATTAGCCAAAAAATTCAATGGTGAAATTGTGTCTGCTGACTCGCGTCAGGTATATCGCGGTATGGACATTGGTACGGGCAAAGATTTAGCCGACTATGGTAAGGTGCCGTATCATCTCATTGACGTTATCTTGCCAAAAACTCATTTTACGGTGGCGCACTGGCAGCGCAAGGCAACAACTGCCATTGATGATATTCTGAAGCGCGGGAAGTTGCCGATCGTAGTCGGGGGCACGGGGCTGTACATTTCGGCGTTAGTTGAAGGGTACGTCTTTCCAAGAACTCAAAGTTCAAAGCTCAAAGCTCAAAGCTTTCATAAAGCGCTTGATACTTTGTCGCTACCTCAGCTATTGATACGATTAAAAAAAATTGATCCTGCTACCTACGAGATTATTGATAAAAAAAATCGGCGACGGGTACAGCGGGCGTTGGAAATTTTTTATCAAACTGGCGTTACTAAGTCCGCACAGCTCAAAAAACAAAAATCACCGTATGATTTTTTAATTTTTGGCGTCACTTTTCCAAAAGAAAAGTTAGCCAAGCGCATTACTCAAAGACTCTATGAACGCTTAGATCAAGGCATGGTGGCTGAGGTTGAGCGTTTGCATAATCAAGGTGTGAGCTGGAAGCGGCTTGAATCACTTGGCCTTGAGTACCGATTTATTGCTTTGTATTTACAAAAAAAGCTGACCTACAATGAGATGGTGGTACAGCTTGAGAAGGCGATTAAGGATTTTGCTAAACGACAGATGACTTGGTTTAAGCGTATGCCTAATATACAGTGGGAAACAGATTCTCGGGTAGCTATGAGTAAAGTCTCTAATTTTGAGCCTTGACAATTATTGATTTTTGTTGTATATATAGCTCATACTACACATAACGTGTGTGAACTGTTTCGCATGCGTTTTCACATAGATCATTGAAAATCAACCACGGAGATTAGTGCAATGGCTATAGCAACACTGCACGATGGTGGGTTGCAACCGCTTTTTGAAGAGCGACCTACTCATGATTCCCCAACGATTTCTTTATGTGGGGAATCCATTGATTTGCCAGGGCCATTACTTGCTCTGGCAATCAAAAAGGCAGCACGGTACTCTGGAGCTCCCAATGAGCTTGAAGCAATCCGACGGGTTGCTTCAGACATGAAGTCCGATCATTCGGACGGGCGTTTTGGTATTGTTCGCCAGTCGTATTTACGATCGGAGATCACTCATCGTCTTGATATCCTACTCAAGCACGGTCGCGATCGCTTTTTGGAAGCGGCTGACAGTTTTGTCCTCATTTCTTTTGACCTCAACGGTCTCAAAGCAATGAATGACTTGGCTGGTCATCAAGCCGGAGATGAGCTGTTGCAGAGGGTCGTCATCGCGCTGACTACGGGCCATACAACTCAGACGCTGAAGAAATTTAGTGGCGTTGACGCGTTTGTTGCCAGTGGCGGCGGTGATGAATTTTTTGTGCTCTTGCAAGGGGCACGCGATCCGGAGAAGCTTCTGCGAGGTTGGCAGGACGAGGTTCGTGCTATTGATTGCTCGGATATTCTGGACTTCATGAGCCCGGAGATTACCAAGCAATTTGTCAGCACTCAGATCCCTGAGGGGTTTGTATTTCGGCCGACCATCGCGGGAGGATACTCAACTCTTGCGCAAGCGTTGAGAATGTTCTCCTATGACGCGGAAGCCGATTTTCACGTCAATCTCCAGAGGATCATGGGTTTAATGTTTGATCTGACCCATGAACCATTGATGGCGGATAAACGGAGAATCAAGGCTGAATTGGCACTCGGTACTCCGCAGGAACAATTTTTGGCAGCGGTATATCGACGGACTGAAGAAGCAGTCCAACTTGAAATTGAAAATCAATTGTTACGCACTAACATTGCGCAGCTACAAGCAGCACTTGAGACTTGTCGGGGCGGTCTCGACAACTAATATTGTTACATCCACAACGAAAGCGGGGCCAACCTTGACCCCGCTTTGTTTTTTATTGAAGATTTTGATTATTTCAGTTTTTCTTCAAACAACTCTTTTATTGTCTCAGGATCACCTTGGCCCTTAGTCTGTTTCATCACCTGGCCAATGAAAAATTGTAGCACCGTAATTTTACCGGCCTTGTATTGAGCAACCTGGTCAGCGTTTGCCGCAAGAATCGTATCAACCATAGCTTCTAACTCATCTGCCTGCGCGCCACCACCAAGATCATCTTCTTCTATAATGACCGATGGATCTTTGCCGGTATGGCACATTTTTTCTAAAATTTGTTGGGCAATGGTTGAGTTTATTTTGTTTTGATAGATTAGTGTAACAAACTCGGCAAAATTTTCAGCCGTTACTTCCTGACAGCTGACAATATCTTTGCCGTCTTTAGCTAAAATAGGTAACAATTTATTAACCATCCAGTTTGAGGCCATTTTGGAGAGTTTAGCTTTACTCTGCTCCCAAACTTCTTCTTCGGTACCTTCCGCTTCGCCATAGCTGAGCAGCCAGGCACGCAGCTCAGACATCACCTGTTCAAAAAATTCAGAGAGATCTTTATCATCAGCTAGAATTTTGGCATTTTCAATAGTGATCGCAAATTCTTCTATAAAGCGGCGGCGCTTTGCTTGTGGTAGTTCTGGTAGTCCGCGTTTGATTTTTTCAACATCAATCGAATTTGGATCTCCTGATCTAAAATGCACCGGTGGTAAATCTGGGTCGGGGAAGTAGCGATAATCAGCAGCGCCTTCTTTACCACGCTGTTCTTCGGTGACACCTTTGTCTTCATTCCAACCGCGGGTGGTTTCACTATCCGGTGGCGTACCAGCCTCCCACAACTTGGTCTGACGGGTAATTTCATATTCAATAGCTCGCTCTACCGCCTTGAATGAGTTGAGATTTTTAATCTCGGTTTTTGGTTTGAGTTGTGAAAACTTTACCGTGTCGCCGTTTTGATCGGTGAGTGAAATATTAGCGTCACAGCGTAAATGACCTTTTTCCATGTCCGCGTCAGACACACCAAGGTAGCGCATGATGGTTCGCAGCTCTTGTAGAAAAGCTTTGGCTTCGGCGGCACTACGAATATCCGGTTCAGTGACAATTTCCATCAGGGGAGTACCCGCACGGTTGTAATCAACCAGCGTGTGCGTACCATCAGCGGCATGAAAATTTTTAGCAGCGTCTTCTTCAAGGTGCAGTCGGTTGATGCGCACTTTCCGGTCGCCGTCTTTTGAGTGAATGTCTAAAAATCCTTTAGTACCAATTGGTTGATCAAACTGTGAGATTTGGTAACCTTTTGGTAGATCAGGATAAAAATAGCTTTTGCGGTCAAATTTGCAAACTTCAGGAATTTCGCAGTTAATGGCCAGTGCTGCTTTGACGGACCATTCAATTGCTTTGCGATTGGCGACCGGCAAGGTCCCTGGGTGGCCGAGGTCAATTTCATTGATGGTGGTGTTGGCAGGCTTGTTTTCTCCGGCGTTGTCAGATGGAGAAAACATTTTAGATACAGTCTTTAACTGTACGTGCGTTTCAAGTCCGATGATAGGAGTTAATTTCATAGATTGAGCCAAAATTACTGTACTAGTGTATCACGATTTATTTAAAAAAGAAAGCCCCGGCGCAGATCCACGCCGGGGTACTTCAAGACCTTTTGGAGTCAGGAGAGTTGGTAGATGGTGTAGCCAATTCCACCAATGATTGCGGTAATGACCGCGAACATCATGGTAAAAGCCATAACCATCACGAGTACTGTCCCGCTTACTACGCGAGATGCTCGATTGAGCATGAGGCAGATGAGTACTGCTACCGCGGTGAGTACTGGGAGGAGTACATTGAGAAACATTATTTATTCCCCCGCCTCCATGTAAGCTTCATTATGAGCGAGAACAAGCCAGCAAGTAACCCGGTTTGCTTCTCAAGCCCGAAGGATTGTGGGCCTGATGGTTCAATTTCGTCCTCGCTTTCTATCTCAGGATTCACCGCGAAATGATTTTTTGACATCGGTCATCCCTCCCTGCTTTGGTTGCGGTTGGCGGTTGTATGTTTCTTGGTTAAACCCTACTGCGAATGCTGGCTATTGTCAATAAGTACTTCAACAAGTTTCCAGACTTCTTGTTCAACTTCGGGGATGGCCCGGTTGGCGGGGATAATCTGCCAGTGATATTTTTTGGCTAAATCAAGATGTACTTGCCGACAGCGATTCATCAGTTCATCATTACTTTCATGGAGATGTTTTGCTTCTTTACCCTCAATAAAACGTTCACCATCAAATAGAATGGCTATATCCTCTTGAAACAATCCCTTATTTTGATTCTGAAGCGTTACAAGATCAGCACCCTTGGTAACTCCCCAAGCAAGGCCAGTGCCAATATAATCTTCAGCTATAATGTGTGTCCCGCGGTTGAGCTTACTTAAGAGCATCGGTTGATAGTCAAAACGGTTTTGGGCGTAGAGTTGTTGTAGCTCCTGCTCGGGTATGGTTTGTTTTTTGCCCCCTCGTAGAATGTCATTGATTTTTGGTCCGGTGGGTTCCAGATTATAAATCGGGTATTTAATATATTCAGCTTTGTGGCCGTATTGTAGTAAATTATTCAATAACAATTTAGCCTGGGTGCTCTTGCCTAGGTTGTTGATGCCATAGAGTACGATTAATTTTCCCTTACGTTCGCTAATCATTTCTTAATTTTATAACGGAACTGGATGGTATGATCATTGAGTTTATTCAATTCCAGAAGTTCAAGATTCAAGTCAAGCGTTTCACCTTCGGTAATGGCAACACCGCCGCCGAATATTTTCGGTTCAATGGTGATTAGTAGTTCGTCAACCAATCCGGCTTTTAAAAAAGCAGCGTTGGTTTTTGAACCACCGCCCAGCGCAGCTGAAGTAAACCCACGACTCTCAAGTAATTGCACGATCTCCGCAGGCGTGCCTTTAATAAATTCAAGTAGTCCCGGCTGTGCTTTATCTTTATACCGTTTAGGGTCACGGGTGAGAATAATATTTAAACGTCCGGGCAGCGGTCGCCCAATAGTGTCAAAGGTGGTGCTGCCCATGATAATGACACCATGTTTTTTACTTTCCGCAGCAAACGATTTTTTGTCTTCAGTTGACGTCCAATCAGCGCAGTGCTTTGCATCACGAGCGATTTTGCCGTCTAACGTTTGGGCCATCACAATAACGATTTTCATACGGCAATTTCAAAAGAAATGCGTGGGTAGCTCTCATAACCAACAACCGTCGTGTCTTCGGCCTTCCAATCAAAAATAGAGGTAAAGTTTTCAGTTTGCAGTGTTGGTAAAGGGTATTTATTTGGATCGCGTGACAGCTGTTCTTGCGCGCCCTCAACGTGATTGGCATAAATATGCACATCGCCTAAAAATCCAATCAGTCGGCCTTCTTTTAATCCGGTTTCTTTCGCCAGGAGGTGGAGGAGTAGGGCATAGCTGGCAATATTAAATGGTAAGCCAAGCATCACATCAACCGAACGCTGGTTCCACATCACATTAAGCTTGCCATCAATCACCGTTGCTTGATATCCATAGTGGCAGGGCGGCAGAGCCATTTGGTCAATCATGGACGGATTCCAAGCGTTGACGATCATCCGTCGATCGTCAGGATTTTTTTTCAATGTCTCAACCAACTTTTGTAACTGATCAACGCCTTGACCGTTGTAGTCAGCATCATAATTGGTATATGCGGCATTATAGTGGCGCCACTGAAAACCATAAATAGCACCCAAGTCGCGCTCTTCTAACATTCGTTTTTTTGATTCCTCGTCATGGCCATAGGGGGCCTTTTTGGGGTTAGCCCATTCATCCCAGATGTGATTGTTGTGTTCAATTAGCCACTGTTTGTCGGTACTACCTTTGATAAAAAATTCCAGTTCCGTGGCCACCAGTTTGAAGGGTACTTTTTTAGTAGTAAGCAATGGGTAACCCAAGCTCATGTCGTGTTCAAAAATTCCTCCGGCAATAGTAAATGCATCCGTGCCAGTACGGGTTGGTTTTTTAAAGCCGGTATCCAGGACTTTTTTGACGATTTCTAGGTAGGGTTGCATGTATTTTATTGCCTAAAAGTTTTTTGCCAGTCAGAAATCTGTATCCGGCCATCGGTTTCTTTGTAGTCAAATACTGGACCAATGGCCAGTACGGGTTGGCCTTCAGTATTGGGGTAGAGTACCACAAGGTACGCAAAGCCATCAAGCGTCTCGGTGAGCCGTTTGCCGCTGTCAAAGTCATAGACTACCTCATGGGTATTGCCGACGTTTTCTTTTTTAATATCTCCAATAAAACTGCGGATGTGCTTGTTGAAATTGTTGATAAAGCTGTAATCGTCATTGGTCAGCGGCTGGTTGGCCAGTTCTTTGAGGCTGAGGTTGTAGACCCGTTCAAGTACGATGCGCAGATTATCGAGCCGCTCAAATGATTTGGTATTTTCGTTAATGATTTGCAAGATGCGAAAACCGTCCTGGACCATTACTACATTAGCCAGCAGTTCAGCATAAAATTCTGGCTGTGGTTCTATGTAGCCGTAGGCAAACAACGGTCCGAGCGCGCTGGTGTCTTGCAGGCTTACTTTTTCCACATTAATTTCCTTACTCTGATTAACCCAGGTGGCCAGTGCGGTGTAGAGCGTCTTGTCGCGCCAGGCCGGCGTGCGCATAAACGAAGGCCACCCGCCATTGTCGGGGTTATCAAGAAATCGTACGCTCTGCAGCGCCGCCATATAGGCGTTGTCATGCCAGGTGTTCTGATCAAAGCGCTGCAGTTCAGCACTAAACGCGTTGCTATTTTTTACGTAGTTAGTAAATGCTGTGTTGTTGGTTGCCTCAAGAATTTCCGTCGCTCGAGTATTGCCAATAAGACTCAATAGGTCAAGTCCCGTCGGTATACAACGCTGTATGGCTGAGTTATTTTGAACACTACAGGCGGTAAAGGGCAGCGCGCTGGTATTTTGAAATTGTCCTGTGTATGATCCGGCTTGTTCAGTCGTGAGCGATTTAAACAGTTGGTGTTCCAACAGATAGTAATTGCGCAGCAGTCGCAGTCCAACCTGTGGTTTTTGTTCCTTGCTACCACCCAACGCAATGGGGAACCCAAGCATGTTGATTTCTTTTTGTAGCAGCTCAATGCGCTCGGCGACTACGTCAGTATCAGCGGTGAAGAGTTCATCAAGTGTTGCGTCGCTACCAAAAACGCTTTTTAGTGCTCGAGCATAATCAAGGTAGGTGATGTTGGTTTCCAGTCCGCGGAAGAAGGAAATTGACTTATAGATATTAGCCCACTGATTTTTAGCATCTTGGTTGCTGGCAAGGTCATCGGACAGTAGTAGCGTCGCGACAAAGTTAATGGCGTGATCTTGCTGATCAAGTGCGCAGTCGGTGCAGTCATTAGCCTGACTCCATAGCGGGAATAGGGATTCATTAAGCCAGGTGATGGTCAAGTAGTAATTTTTTAATTTTTCGGAAGTGGTGTACTGCTTGGGGATGGCGTAGGGTTCGTAGTTATGACTATAGAGAAATACCGGTGAGATTGCTTGCTTAGTGTGCTTGGTGATGAGCTCAATTTCGTCAGCCACTTCCTCGACGAGGTAGGGTGCTGGAGTAAAACTAAATCGTGTCGCTTCTGTTGACATGAAAAAGTTTTGGTCAGTGAGTGATTCACGAATTTGTCCTGCTTCTGGTTTAAGTAGTTCAAGGGTGACCGTCAGATAGAGCAGTTCCAGTCGGTTGGCTTCGGTGAGGAGATCGGTTTCAATGCCGA
>JAHFHR010000075.1 GCA_023246815.1 bacterium
TCCTCGCTATCAAGACGTTGGCATTGCGGTGCTCCGCGGCGAACTCAACGGTCGTGATACTATTTTACTGGTTAATTTTTTTGGCTCAGAGCGTGCCAATGTCGCACCAATTGCCGCGGTCCAAGAATTACCGCAACTACCAGTCTCACCAGAGGTAACGCCACCAGATACGATTGCTGGAGCTGAAATAACTAATGTAGAACCACTTGCCCTTGATGCCCAAAATGAGGGAATCATTGTCGTTACCACTAAAGATACCAGCGCTAAGCTCTTGGTTGACTGGGTGATTGAGTATTCAAATATCTTCTTTATTGCCTTTTTGATTTTTATGCTGATTTCCTTGGCACTGAATGTCTTTGTTAAAATCCAAGTCCAACATGCCGGAATGATTTTACAAAGTTCCGTGGTCATCGCACTACTCATTGCCTTACTGCTGGTCAAGTTTCATTTCGTTGAACAAGTAGCACCGCAACTCTTGATTTTGTAATTTTTATACCCCCAGAGAGGAACAAAACCCCATACCGATGGGGTTTTGTTGTCGGTAATGCTATGCTATACTGGTACTATGAAAAAGCCGCTATCACCCAAGAAAAAAGCCACTAACCTGGAGTACATTAAGAGTGATTTTATCACGGTCGCATCGCACCAATTACGAACACCAATTTCGGCAATCCGTTGGTCGCTTGATACGCTTTTGCAAAATCGTGCTGGGCAGTTGACTGAGAAACAGCGACAGGTGGTGAATGAGGCATACAACAACAATACGTTGATGGTAAAAATCGTCAACGATTTACTGCGCGTCGCTCGTATTGAAGAAAAAGGAGTTAATCCCGTACCCGAGCTGGTCAATGTCCGTAAGATGGTAGAAGAAATTATCAAACGACATGCCATTTTTGCTAAAGCTTCAAATACTACCGTGTCAGTCAAGGCGGCTGGAGCGTTGCCAAAAGCATATATTGATCCACTCAACCTAGAAGTGGTACTTGACGTGATGATTGATAACGCAATTCGGTACACTAAGGCACGGGGGAAAGTAAGTGTTGAGTTTAAAAAAGTAAACGGATTTTTATCAGTGCAGGTGCATGACAATGGTATTGGCATCCCGTCAAAGCAGCACCATTTAGTTTTCTCAAAATTTTTTCGGGGAGAAAATGCCCGTACGGTGCAAACGGAGGGTCTTGGGCTAGATTTGTACATTGCAAAGCGCATCGTTGAAGCAGCAGGTGGCATTATTGATTTTCGGAGCGTGGAAGGTAAAGGTTCAACATTCATCATCAACATTCCTATTGATCAAAAACAGTATGAACGTGCTGCCATCCAGGAGCATCAACAAGATAATTTTGAGCAGCTAAAAAAAGAACGAGAATTTGTTTCAATTACCGTTCATGAACTTAAAGCGCCATTGGGAACCAGTAAATGGAGTCTTGAGCTACTTTTGGGGAAGCGTCCAGGACCCCTGACCGCTGACCAAGTAGAGCTAGTTGAGCGCGTCTACCGAGGTAATGAGCGGCTTTTGACGCTTGTTCGTGATTTACTCAACTTGTCAAAACTTCAGGAAGGAAAGTTTGAAATTGTACCAGCAGCAACATCACTTGATCAGTTAATTACGGACGTGGTACAAAGTTTTAGTGATGAAGCGCGGCAAAAATCTGTTCGTCTGGTTGTGCCGTTATCCAAAAAATTACCCACGGTTTTAGCTGACCCGAATCGTATCGGGCAAGTGTTGACCAATCTGGTGTCTAACGCAGTGAAGTACACTCCACCGAAAGGTAGTGTCACCATCACGGTTCAGAAAATGTCTGGTCAGCATTTGGAAAAATTAAATACCACCCTGACCACCGCTGACATACAATTTACCAGTCATAGTAAAGGCTACGTGGTGGTAGCCGTACACGATACCGGTATTGGCATCTCGCAAGAAGATCAGCGTAAGCTTTTTACCCGTTTTTTCAGGAGTAAAAAAGTACTCACCACCAAAGCGGAAGGGACTGGTTTGGGATTATATATCACTAAGTCAATCGTCAATTTACACCGTGGTGATATTTGGTTTCAGAGTAAGCTGGGCAAAGGGTCAACCTTTTTCTTCAGTCTACCAATTTATGAGTAGCCATATGAAGCAGCGTCATATCGTCATTATTGAAGACGATGAGTCATTAGTCCGACTATTGAGTGATGTTTTGAATCAGGAACATTTTAATATTACGTTAGCGTTACCTACTCCTGAGTATCTCAAACAAATTGTTACACAGCAGCCAGCACTGATTATACTTGACGTAATGCTCCCTGGAGAAAGTGGCTTTGAATTTTTAGAAGAACTTAAGGCAAACCACCGCACCCAGCATATTCCCGTGGTTATTCTCTCAAATTTAGGGCAAGATGCTGAAATCAGACGGGCCAAAACGCTTGGCGCCGTAGATTATATTGTCAAAAGTGATCACAGTATTGAAGAAATCAGCCAACGAATTAAACGTATTGTAGCTGCGTAGCGTATGGCCATTAGAAGTATTAAAGCACATACTATCACCTGGTATTATCTGACTGACTTTGGGGCAGAAGAGTTGCAATTTCTGAAAAAAAATTTCAAGTTCCATCCACTTGATTTAAAAGATTGTGCTGGTGAGCCGCAGCGCAGCAAGGTTGACGTCTACAAAAATTACCTCTTTTCAGTCATCCAATTTCCGTACCTTGATGGTCGGCGCGTCAAAATTAATCAGTTGTACTTCTTCGTCGGCAAAGACTACATCGTTTCAATCGCGCTGGCACGTGCTAAACATCATAATAACTTTTTTTATAAAGTGGTGAATAACCAAAAATTGCGCGAGGAAGCCTTTGCTCATGATTCTGGCTATCTCTTGTATCGTATTCTTGACGTCTTACTGCGTAATAGTTGGGCGATTCATCGTCAGCTTGATGGTGAGGTGTTACGCATTGAAACGGAAATTGATGAGGGGCATGGTAAGAAGTCGGTGTTTGATATTGCGGCGATGCGACGGATGATTTTGCAGCTCAAAGCGATTATTGATCCGCAGCGGTTAGTTACCAACACGCTTTCACGGATTGACACCGTCTTTTTGGACAAAGAAATTGGTGTCTACTTTGACGATCTTGATGACTTCGTTGATAAGATGTGGTTTAGTCTTGAGAGCTACAAAGACCGCGTCTTGAGCCTACAAGAGATTAACGAATCGCTGGTGTCATACCGCACCAATCAGATTATGAAGGTGTTGACGGGCGCGTCAGTAGGGCTACTGCCATTGACACTACTTTCCGGTATTTATGGCATGAATATTGATCTGCCGTTCTCAACCGACCCTCATTTGGTCTGGTCGTTGTTTTTGGCCGTATTGCTGGTTATTGTCGGAGTCTTTGTCTACTTACGAAAAAAAGATTGGATTTAAATACGCTATTATACTATGCCACGGTTTGATATCATCTCAATAGGAGGAGCAACCCAAGATCATACCTTTATCACCAATGAGGGGAAAATTTTTAATACCCCTGAAGATTTAACCTCGCAAAAATTTTTAGCATTTGAGTACGGCGCAAAGATTCATGCCAGTGAAGCGTACGTCACCATCGGCGGCGGCGCGGCCAACACCGCTGTCTCATTGACGCGACTAGGATTTAAGACGGCGATTATTTCACGCCTTGGCAAGGATCAGCTGGGGCGGTACATCACCGAACAGCTGAAGCGTGAACACGTGCATACCAGCTTACTGCAACTTGACCATCAGTACGTTAGTCCTTTTTCATGCATTATTATGGCTGACCGCAAAGATAAAGACCGGGTGGTCTTTACCTATAGCGGCTGCAGTCAGTTTCTAACACTTGATTTCAAAAAGTTATCACGCTTCAAAGCCAAGTGGCTGTACCTGACATCACTGTCAGGACAGAATTCACTCAAAAATCTTAAAACGATTTTTAGCACCGCACAAATGAAAAACAGCAAGGTCTATTGGAATATTGGTGGACAACAGATAAACGCCGGCAAACGGCTGCTGCTACCGTTTTTAAAGCAAACCGATGTTTTGCAATTGAATAAGGATGAAGCTATTGAGTTGGTACTGTCCGGTATTACCCTCGGTCGTAAAAACCCAAACCATCTCAATCGTCCACTGTATTTGTTGAATATTTTGTATGAATGGGGTCCGCGGGTTGTGGTTATCACCGATGGACACAAAGGAGCTTGGGCTTTTGACGGGCGCAAAGTGCATCATCGCAAGATTAAAAAAGCC
>JAHFHR010000076.1 GCA_023246815.1 bacterium
TTTTTCCATAGCTCGGTAGTTTCTTGCTTACTTTCAGCTGCAGGTTCTGGTGCTGATTCAACTTTTTCTGCCGCTACTGGAACTGCTGCTTCGGCAATAATCGGTTCAGACACCACCTGTTCTTGTGCTTTACTATTTCCCTGTCCTGCCTCCTGCACAACTTCAACAACAGTATCGCCGGCACCGGAAATCACCAACAGATTGTTGCGCGCACCAGGCACTGCTCCTTTAATAAAAATACTGTTGTCAGCAGAATCAACTTCCACCACTTCAAGATTGGTAACCGTAATCGGTGAACCACCCATGCGACCACCCATGCGCGTGCCTTTAAAAACGTGAGCTGGACCTTTGGCGCCAATAGAACCGGATAAGCGTAATTGATCTTTGTGACCGTGACTACCCGGACTGCCGTGGAATCCCCAACGACGTACCACGCCTTGGAAACCCTTACCTTTCGAGGTGCCGGTCACCTTGATCTTGTCACCCGGTTGAAATGTGTTGATGGTAATAGTATCGCCAACTTTCAACTTTTCAAGCTCCTGAGCTGGTAAACGAAATTCGCGTAGATACTGAAACGTGCCCAGTGTTTTCAAATGTCCCTTAACTGATTTGGAAAGATTTCTGGTGCTGCCAAAACCAACTTGCACTGAAGTATACCCTTCACGATCCTGGCCTTTGATTTGCGTGACCACGCACGGCCCTGCCGTGACCTTGGTAACCGGGATCACAGTGCCATCCTCAGAAAACTTCTGAGTCATTTCTTTTTTTTGGGCCAAAATGAATTTCATAATAAAAATCTGCCTCAAAGAGCCAGAATGCTGTACACGAGGTACGCTGGCAAGTTGTAGGACTAGTTGGGTTATCTGAAGTGTATTACTTCTCCCTCGCAGGCATGTTCGTGGTAAAGGTTATTCCGCACCTAACGTTATGGAAACTTTCTTTACCGCTTGCGCGCTGCATGGCTTTCAAAAACCGATGGTGGTGTGTTACTTAGATTGATCGTAGATAACGTGCACCTTTGGACCGGCCGTATCCCCGAGCCAAAGCTACACGCTACCTACGCCATTTTGATTTCAACATCAACGCCGGCTGGCAGATTCAAATTAGTCAACGAATCAACCGTTTTTGGTGTCGGATCAATGATGTCAAGTAATCGTTTATGAATACGCATCTCGTACTGACCACGAGCATCCTTATGAACGAATGAAGATTTCAGCACCGTGTATTTCTTTTTCTCAGTCGGCAGTGGCACCGGTCCTTTTACTTTGGCACCACTACGTTCAATCGTATCAAGAATCGTACGCGTGGACTGATCAATAATCTTATGATCATAGGCACGAATCTTGATTCTGATCCTTTGCTTATTCTCTTCGCTTTCGCTCTCTACTCGAGATGAAACCGGAACTTTTTTAATGGCCATGATCGTAAGGAACGTGTTTATTCAAATCCCCCCGATAGACACCGGGGGGACATCATGCATTATTTAGTAATCTTGGTTACGACACCAGCGCCGATCGTTCGGCCGCCTTCGCGAATAGCGAAGCGCTGCTTTTCTTCAAGGGCAACTGGTTTGATTAAGGTAATACCCAAACTGACGGTATCACCAGGCATCACCATTTCGGCACCTTCTGGCAACGCAACGTCACCAGTGACATCAGCGGTACCAATGTAGAACTGTGGCTTGTATCCCTTGAAAAACGGACTGTGTCGGCCACCTTCTTCTTTGCTCAAGACGTAGACCTCACCAACAAACTCAGTGTGTGGAGTAATTGAGCCTGGTTTAGCAAGCACCTGTCCACGTTCAATATCATCTTTTTTGGTTCCGCGCAGTAAAATACCAGCATTATCACCAGCACGACCTTCGTCCAGTGATTTGTTGAACATTTCAATACCGGTCACAATCGTTTTCTGCGTTGCGCGAAGACCAACAATTTCAACTTCATCGTTTACTTTCAGAATACCTCGTTCAATACGACCGGTAGCGACCGTGCCGCGGCCTTCAATGGAGAAGATATCTTCAACGGGCAGCAAGAATGGTTTATCAACGTCACGAACCGGTTCCGGGATGTAGCTATCAAGGGCATCAACTAAATCTTGAAGTGGTTTGGTAGCTGCTGCGTCGTCAACGTTTTCCAACGCCTTCAATGCTGAACCACGAATGATTGGCACTTCATCGCCAGGAAATTCATACTTCTTGAGCAAGTCGCGGATTTCTTCTTCAACAAGGTCAATCAACTCTGGATCTTTCACCTGATCAACTTTATTCAAAAATACTACCATCGCTGGCACGCCAACCTGACGAGCAAGTAGAATATGCTCGCGAGTTTGCGGCATCGGGCCATCAGTGGCTGACACCACTAAAATAGCACCGTCCATCTGGGCAGCGCCAGTGATCATGTTTTTAACATAATCAGCATGGCCAGGACAGTCAATATGAGCGTAATGACGCTTATCTGACTCGTACTCAACATGAGTCGTTGCAATAGTAATACCACGCTCTTTTTCTTCAGGAGCGCTATCAATCTGGTCAACTGACTTGCTGGTCGCTGTCTTACCCTGCTTATGTAGGTAGGTCAACAGTGCAGCTGTCAACGTCGTCTTACCATGATCAACGTGACCGATAGTACCGACGTTAAGATGAGGCTTAGTTCGCTCAAATTTTTCTGCCATAATGTGTATCTTGCGATCTTTTGTGACCCAGCCCCGTACACATTCTCCAGGGCAGATCGCTTTAGTAATCACGGGGGTTATCCCGCGTTAATTAGTAGTTAGATTTGTTTGCAAAAATTTAATAAAGTACTGGGAAGTACTTCTTAAAAGCAATTACGAGTATATAACGAATACCTATCGTATGTCAATACTAGCTAATTGGCTCAAAGTAGTACTTTTCCTCATGCGCTTCGTCTTTTTGTTGATTTTTTGCTACATTGAGCGAATTTTGCTCAATCATCGGCTCAAATGCAGTGCTGGGCGGCTCCCAGGCGCTTGCTGGCTCAAAATGATTATCAACATCTTTTCCCGAGTGGTCATCCCCACCCCAGACCCCACCACGCTTTGGCGCGGCATGCGGTGAACTAATGCTTTGTTCATACTTACCAAAGGCAAGGATGACATATGCCGGATGCCCAGTGCTATCAAGCACTACCACGGTATCACCCGTTCGTTTGATCAATTCAGTGATACGATCAAGTGGATTGTTCATATACTCTTACGCTAGGGTTAAGAATTAAAATTCTCACCCCTCCCTTACTTTGCCCTTTTGCCCTTAATTTCTTCAGCTACATTATGCGGTACTTCAGCATACTGTGCAAACTCCATAGAATACGAAGCTCGGCCTTGGGTCATTGAGCGTAGTTCAGTAGCATAGCCGAACATTTCAGCCAGTGGTACTTTAGCATCAATCACTTTGACCTGACCACGCTCGCGCATTTCTTCAATCTGACCGCGCTTTGAATTGAGGTTACCAATCACGTCGCCCATAAAATCTTCAGGGGTAGTAACTTCAACATTCATGATTGGTTCAAGGAGTACCGGACTGGCCTTGCGAGCTGCTTCAGAGAAAGCCATTGAGCCGGCAATTTTAAACGCCGCTTCAGATGAATCAACTTCATGAAACGATCCATCAAATACGGTAACACGAATGTTGATCAGCGGATACCCAGCAACAACACCCTTACCCATAGCTTCACGCGCGCCTTTTTCAATTGGTGCGATGTACTCTCGAGGAATCGCGCCACCTTTAACGTCGTCAACAAATTCAAAATTTCTATCTTTACTTGTTTTATCTTCAGTTGGAGGAATCGCTTCAATTTTCAACCAGCAATGACCATACTGACCACGCCCACCGGACTGTTTAATATACTTACCTTCCGCTTCGGCCGATCCGCGAATCGTTTCTTTATACGCTACCTGCGGCTTACCGACATTTGCTTCAACCTTAAACTCACGCTTCATCCGATCAACAATCACCTCAAGGTGCAGTTCACCCATACCAGAGATAATCGTTTGCATCGTTTCTTCATCGCTATGAATACGAAATGTTGGATCTTCTTCAGCCAACTTCTGCATCGCGATGCCCATTTTTTCCTGATCAGCTTTGGTTTTTGGTTCAATCGCCACTGAAATGACCGGCTCGGGGAAGACAATCGATTCAAGAATCACCGGACGCTCTTCATCACACAGCGTGTGACCCGTAATAGTGTCTTTGAGTCCCACCGCGGCGGCA
>JAHFHR010000012.1 GCA_023246815.1 bacterium
CCTTATTATACCACAAAATTTACAGCATCACCAAGGATTGTGAAGGATCGTGGACAAATTGCAGTGGAAAACGTATGATACAGCATATAACCAACACTACACATCATGGATTGGTACCTGCATCCCGGCTTTTTTCCATTGTACTGGCGCGACCGCTTTGTGCGCGGCGGTATTATCGTTGCGACAGTGGGTGCTGCTGCGTTGTGGCTTGGACTCTTACTAGCTATTAAGCAGTTGCCGGAAATTGCCTTTTTGCACTACAATATTTATTTTGGCATTGATTTAATCGGCTCACGCTACCAGCTACTAGTGCTACCGGCGATTGGCTCGGTGGTGCTGGTTATTAATGGAGTGCTTGGCGCGGTGGTTTTTCCAATGGAAAAAGCTCTGACCTATTTTTTGGTTGGCGCGGCGGTGCTGACGCAGCTATTGTTCATTGTGGCGGCAGTGTTTTTGCTGTTTGTTAATTTCTAACTACTTTGACGCGTGCTTACTCTTAATTTTCTAGTCACTAAAATTTTTTTACTCACCACGGTGTCGTTTGTCATTACCTTGGCATGGACGCCTATTTTAACGCACTTTTTGTTTCGCTACCGTCTGGGTAAGGGGATTCGTGATTCCGAACATGCGCCAGTGTTTGCGGCATTACACCAAAAAAAAGCGGGTACGCCGACGATGGGTGGTATCTTGGTGTGGGGCACTACCTTATTTCTTATTGGTTTTACCGCGCTGGCGGCACTGGCGTTTAACGGCGTGTTCAGTCAGCTGAATTTTCTTTCACGCAGTGAAACGCTGTTGCCTTTGGGGGCCTTGTTGGCTTCAGCGCTGGTTGGGCTGATTGATGATCTTTTTGATATTTGGCGTGTCGGTCATGGTGGTGGTGGGTTACGCATGCGGCACCGCTTTCTTATTTATTTTGCTATTGCTGCGGTTGGCGCGTGGTGGTTTTTTTTCAAATTAGATTGGACTACCTTATGGGTGCCGTTTTATGGCCACTTTGATATTGGCTTGTGGTATATTCCGTTCTTTATTCTGGTGATTATTGGTACTGCTTTTTCGGTAAATGAAACAGATGGTCTTGATGGGTTGGCTGGGGGTACGCTGCTGATTGCCTTTGGTGCGTACGGTGCGATCGCTTTTGCTCAAGGCCGCTATGATCTGGCCACCTTCTGCGGGGTGATCATTGGCGCGCTGATGGCTTTTCTATGGTTTAACATCAACCCCGCGCGCTTTTTTATGGGGGATACTGGATCAATGTCGCTTGGAGTGACACTTGGTATTATCGCGATGTTGACTAACGCCGCATTGCTTTTGCCAGTGATCGGCTTTATTTTTTTACTAGAAACGGTATCGGTGATTATTCAAGTTATCTCCAAAAAGTTGTTTGGGCGTAAGGTATTTATTTCAACGCCAATCCATCACCACTTTGAAGCCAAGGGCTGGTCAGAGCCACGGATCGTGATGCGCTTCTGGTTGATTGCGGGGGTGACCGCTATTCTTGGGCTTATTATATTTTTAGCTTCCCGAACCGTAGTATAATATTGCCATGCAACAGAAACTTTTTTCCGGACAACGCGTGCTGGTAATGGGGCTCGGGCTCCACGGTGGTGGTGTGGCTACCGTTCAGTGGTTGGTAAAACACGGCGCGCAAGTAACGGTTACTGACCTTAAAACACGGGTGAGTTTAACGCCATCAATCAAACAATTGGCTAGCCTAGATATTTCATACGTATTGGGCGGACACCGCCTGCGAGACTTTACCAGTACCGATATCGTGATACAAAATCCTGGCGTGCCCCGCGAATCAAAATTTTTAGCCGCAGCTCGCGCCGCGGGCGTACCCATTGAGAATGACGCTACGCTTTTTTTTAAATACTGTCAGGGGCAGATTGTTGGTGTTACGGGTACACGTGGTAAGTCAACCACGGCCGCGCTCATCTATGAGCTGCTCAAACAAGATTATCAAACTTGGTTAGCCGGTCTTCCGGAAAAACCAATGCTTGGGATTGTTGATCGGGTGGCTGATGGTGATGTGGTGGTTCTTGAGCTGTCATCCTGGCAGCTTGAGCTGTTAGGCAAACAGCAGTTATCACCAGAAGTTGCCGTGGTGACTAATATGCTGCCGGATCACCTCAACCGTTACCGCCTCATGAGCGAGTATGCTCGTGCCAAAGAGCAGATTGTGCGTTATCAATCGGCAAGCGATGTGGCTGTACTCAACCGTGATGATGCGGTAGTGAAGAACTTTGCTAAACATGCCCGTCATACTCGGGCAGCAGTGGTTTGGTTTTCAAAAAAACAACGCACGCCGTTGGTGCGACATTTAAAATTGACTGGTGAACATAATATGCACAACGCCCGAGCTGCCATTGCCGTGGCCCAACAGTATGGCGTGTCTGCTTCACATATTATCGCAGGGCTGAAGCGGTTTACAGGGTTACCCTTGAGGTTTGAGTTGATTAGGAAAAAAAGTGGCGTGGCCTATATTAATGACACCACCGCCACCACACCCGATGCGACGATGGCCGCCCTTGCGCAGTGCAATAACAAAAGCGTTGTACTTATCGCTGGTGGAACCAACAAAGGTATTCCCGCCGCCAAATTTAAAGCATTGGCGTCAGTAATCGATAAAAAATGTCGAGCAGTGGTATTATTTCCAGGTGAGGGAAGTGTGCAGCTATTGACAGCGCTTCGTTTGTTTAAGCCACGACATGTCGTCACTAATGTCAGTACGATGAGCGATGCTATTGGTTTGGCGCGGACATTAGCCAAGGCTGGTGATAGTGTCGTGCTCTCACCAGCGTGCGCCAGTTTTAATATGTTTGTTCATGAGTATGATCGAGGGGAGCAGTTTAACCAGATTGTCCGAAGACTATGAGGCGGCTGAGGCTTGTACAGAAAGCACGAAAAAAAAATAGCGGTTTTAAAAACGCATTAGGTACCTTGTTTTCCGGTAATCATTCGGGGGCTACCCCTGACTATTTTTTAGTTGGTGTAGTTCTTTTTTTGGTTGCTTTCGGACTGGTGATGTTGTCGTCAGCGAGCAGTGCCGAAGCGTTTCGTCGTTTTGACAGCACGTATTATTTTGTCGTTCGGCAGTTATTACGCGGTGTTATTCCGGGTCTGGTACTCTTTTTTGTCCTGTCAAAAATTGATTACCACCGTTGGGAGAAATTTACAGTTGGATTTTTTGTACTGTCACTACTACTCTTAATTACAGTATTTATTCCCGGTATTAGTGCGGATTTTGGCACCTCTCGGAGCTGGATCAGTATTGGTGGTTTGTCATTTCAACCATCTGAACTGGTGAAATTATTTACTATTTTGTCATTTGCTGGCTGGTTCGCGTATCGCGGTAGAGTTGCTAATGCTGATTTTTGGAACGGTTTGGTACCATTCACGGTTGGACTTGGTGTGATTGCACTTTTGATTGCCATTCAACCGGACACTGGTACTTTGGGTGTAGTGGTACTTTTAAGCCTTACCATGTACTTCGTGGCCGGTGCCCGAATCGCGCATCTTGGGGCATTAGCGGTGCTTGGAATTACTGCCCTGGCAGGTTTGGTGGCAACCGCGCCGTACCGTGCCGCACGGCTCACTGCTTTTTTAAATCCGGAAGTTGATCCAACCGGTATTGGCTACCACATCAGTCAAGCGTTTTTGGCAGTTGGTTCTGGTGGACTATTTGGACTTGGTTTTGGTCAGTCACGGCAGAAGTTTGCATATTTACCCGAAGTGATGGGGGACTCAATTTTTGCGATCATTGCCGAAGAGCTAGGTTTTGTGTTCGCGGTGGTATTGATCATACTTTTTTTGTTATTTGCTTGGCGAGGGTTGCGCGTCGCACGGCGCGTTGAAGATGATTATGCTAAATTGCTGGCCATCGGTATTGTGGGCTGGATTTCGTTCCAAGCATTTTTGAATATCGGGGCCATGGTCGGCATATTGCCGCTCACCGGCATCCCCCTGCCATTTATCAGCTTTGGTGGTACGGCGCTGGTCTCCGCGCTTGCTGCGGCTGGGGTTTTGGTAAATATTTCAAAACATACATAGAAAAATTTGTAGTTGTAAAGTTTAAAAATTACAGGAGTTTATCTGGGGCAACATGTGATTTTATGCTCGTTCTGTAGACACTACCTTAATTAAAAATAGTAAATTACCAACAATTCTTGACAGAGTAATGAATTTATGGTATGTTATATCATTCGCTCTTTTTAGCTATATACTTGAAGTTATTTGCGTTTGGCCGCAGCAGAAATACCCTAAATTTATAGAGTTTTTCTGCTGTGGCAAAGCCTGACAGCACATCTCAACAAAGCCAAGTCGGCGTTTGCCATGGGGGCAGACAATGAGGCGGCAAAGGAGCAATGGTCATGTCGAAGAAGCAACTGAACTGGAAAGAAGTCGGTCGGGTGTTCTCAGTGTTTCTGAACCTGTTTGCGGTTATTCGCGACACGTTCACCTCCCAGGGTATTGGACTGGAAATCATCGGTTGGGTTACCGGTGAAGGCAAGGACAAGTTTGTCGAGGAGTTTCTCAAACCTCTCGGTGAACAATTCCTCGCTGCCCAGCGCGTCATCGTGGTGGACGAAAACACCATCCGCGTCAACCTTGATGCTCCGCCGATGTTGCCGTTTGACGGTGCAACGGTGGAAACCAACAAGGGTGGCGGTTGGGTCACGGTGCAAAAGCGTGCCGACGGTCTGTACGTTGACGATCGCAAAGTCATCCTACACCGCTCCGAACGCCAGCAGAATGGCAAGGTCATCCAAGGTTACGAACTTCGCGACGAGGTGACGAACCTGCCAGTGCTACATCCCAACATCATGGACGCGCTCTACGAACACACCCACCTCATCCCTAAGGACTGGAAGCAAGACGAAAATGGCAACACCATCTTCACCTACTTCTGGGCTGTTACGTACCGCAGCTCGCACGGCCTTGTCTTTGTTCGCTGTCTGTACTGGGACGGTGGTGCGTGGGACCGGTACTGCCGCTGGCTCGACGATGGCTGGAGCGGCCGCAGTCCGGCTGCCGTTCTCGCAAGTAACTAGCCCTGAGTCCTTTGGACTTAAGCACTTAGGCCCTTGGCCTGAGAACTTAGTCCTTGGACTTGAATTCGTCGACCCGCACGGTTAACTCTGTTGCGGGTCGATTTCTTTTTACTTAATTTAAAAACTAAATCAGATTTGTTATACTAAAAATGGTACTAGGTGAATACGCCAGCGATTACGGTTGCTGACTACCGAATCCAGTTACCATATCTCTCAGAGTATCTCCGACCACGGTTTGAGGTAGCGTAGAATATGGAGCTAAAAAAATAAAGTTACTTGGTATAGTGTGCTAGGGTATTAAAGATACCAAATACGATACAGCCCCAAGAGCATTCATCCCGCCTCTCGCGAGAGGCGGGATTCAAAGGGCAGTGGAACGGACGGCATATTATACATAACCGCAACTCGAACGGCAATGTCTATGTTCGCTATCTGTACTGGAACGATGGTGCGTGGAACCGGAACTACAACTGGCTCAACAATGACTGGAACGACCACAATCCGGCTGCCGTTCTCGCAACTCACTTTATTTTCTCCTCCTTACCTGGGGGAGTTTTGTTTTACCAGTTGACCATTCCAACCGCCCAACATTTTACCAACTTCATCTAATGGTGCCGACAGGGCGCCATATTTTTTGTTATCCAAAGCTTTAGTTTCCCACATCACCATCAAAAGTATTTTAAGTGCATCTAGTTTTTGAATCGCTCTGCGAACATAGGGCAACTTTTCTTGCCGAGATAAAAAACTGGCTGTAGCCACAGCTTCGATAACTTCAATAAATAAGTTATCTATTTTTTGTCCTAGCGAATAGCGTTGGGTTTTTGGTAATGCTTGGTAATAGTTATACCAGAGCACATATGTGGTCTTTACTTTTTGTAAGACTGGTAAAATTACGGGGGGGGGGGGGGTAGAATATGACATATATATGGCGAAATTAAAGTTTAATAACAATTATAATTATATCATCTCTATTGATAACTTGCTTGACGCATGGAAAGAATTTTTAAAAGGCAAGCGCTCTCGTAAGGATGTTCAACAATTTGAATTGAATTTAATGGAAAATATCTTAGCACTTCATCGTGACTTGGTTAGCAAGACCTACAAGCATTCAGATTATCATGCGTTTAATATCTCTGATCCCAAACCACGCAACATTCACAAGGCCAGTGTGCGAGACAGGTTACTACACCACGCCATTTATCGGGTGTTGTATCCGTTTTTTGATAAAACATTTATTGCCGATTCATACTCTTGTCGTCGGAACAAGGGGACACATAAAGCGCTTAATCAATTTCGTAGCTTTGCTTATCAAGAGTCAAAAAATCATACCAGGACAGTTTGGGTATTAAAATGTGATATTAAAAAGTTCTTCGCTTCAATTGACCAAGTTACTCTACTTAGTATTGTCAGGAGATATATTTTTGACGATGATATTTACTGGCTTATTAAGCAAATTGTTTTAAGTTTTAATTCTGGTAAACCGAGTAAGGGTTTACCCTTAGGTAATCTTACATCTCAGTTGCTAGTCAATATTTACATGAACGAGTTTGACCAGTTTGTTAAGCATAAGCTAAAGGCAAAATACTATATCCGTTATGCTGATGATTTTGTGTTTTTATCCCACAACAAGGAATGGTTGTTAATTATCTTGCCAAAAGTAAGGGAGTATTTAAGTAAGAAGTTATCTCTTGAATTGCACCCAGATAAAATATTTATCAAAACCGTCGCTTCCGGTGTAGACTTTTTAGGTTGGGTGCATTTTTCCGATCATCGCGTATTACGGACGGTGGCTAAGCGACGGATGTTTCGCACTATTAAACTCAAAGAAGGTAGCTGTGATACAGTTCAGTCGTATCTTGGACTACTCAGTCATGGGAACGAAAAAATGTTATCAGGGAAAGTAGAAAATTTTCTTACCCATTCATGATTATTGATACAGAGTCAGATTTGTTTATAACCGCCAGGTCGTATTGATTTTTGAGCTAAAATTTGCTACGGTAGAGCCATGAGCCCCGTTAGACAACTCACAACGGGGTTTAATAATAATTTGTTGACATAAATTTTTTGACAGTCATGTCTAACGGGGTGAGAGTGCTATTATCTGGAGGAGGAACCATGGGGCCGGTCAGCCCCTTACTTGCTATTTTTGAGGAATTAAAGACGCGTCAGCCTGACGCTGAATTTTTGTGGCTGGCTACGCGTAACGGCTCGGAGCGGGAATTGGTTGCCTCGTATGGTATGAGGACTCAAGAAATTTTTTCCGGAAAGTTTAGACGCTATTTTAGTGTCAAAAATATTTTTGATCCATTGCTGGTTGCGCTGGGTTTTGTGCAGTCATTTTTTATTATTTTAAAGTTTAAGCCGCATGTCGTGCTGTCAGCTGGGGGATTTGTATCGGTACCGGTAGCCTGGGCCGCGTGGTTACTGCGTAAGCCGGTGATGATTCATCAGCAAGATGTTGAACCCGGCCTTGCTAATAAACTCATGGCACCGGTGGCCACCGTGATTACCACTGCTTTTGCTAGTTCAGCATTAGCATTTCCGTCAAAAAAGACTACGGTTGTTGGTAATCCCGTTCGTGCCAGTATCACCCATGGCAGTGGCGACGCCGGATTGAAGTTTCTGGGGTTTGATTCATCACTGCCCGTGGTATTGGTGATGGGTGGGGGAACCGGCGCACAATCACTGAATGATTTGGTGGTTGATAGCCTTGAACAGTTAGTAGCTTTTTGCCAGGTGGTACATCTTACTGGCGGAAAATTAAATCGTATTGCCGAACATCGGCACTACAGGGGATTTACTTTTTTAACGAATCAACTCGCAGATGTTTTTGCCGCTGCTGACTTAGTAGTAACTCGCGCGGGCATGAGTGCGCTGACCGAAGTTGCCGCGTTGGGTAAAGCAGCGATCATTATTCCTATGCCCGGTACCCACCAGGAAGTAAACGCTAATGAGTTTTTGAAAATAAACGCGGCGGCGGTGGTTGACCAACAAACATTAACCAGATCAACGCTGGTGGCGGCGATTCAGGAATTACTGGGTGACAGTGCCGAGCGTGCCACGTTTGCGCGCAATGCTCAAAAAGTTATTGATACCACGGCTGCAAAACGAATCGTTGACATGATCGTATGAGCACTGTATCACCAAAGAAAGTTGGGCTTGCGATCTCAAGCGGATTTTTTCGTTCCACCGCGGCGATTGGGGTAATTCAAGTACTGGAAGAAGAAGGTATCCCCGTTGATATGGTCGCGGGCACCAGCGGCGGCGCCGGTATTGCCGCGGCATACGCTACTGGTAATCTGGCGGCAGTTGAAAAGAGTTTTACTGATCGTCACTGGACGGCGTATTGGCAGATTATTTTTGAGCCAACGGTACCGCGACAGGGGTTGCTCAAAGGTTTGCGCACACGTGAATTCTTTAAAGAGTTTATTACTGAAGAAACGTTTGCCACCACCAAAAAGAAATTATTTATTACCGCCACTGACTTGCGAAGTTTATCTCCAGTGACCATGAGTGAAGGAAATATTGTTGAGGCGGTGCATGCGAGTGGCGGCATACTCGGCTTATGGGCACCGGTGAAGTGGGGAGACAAGGTATTAGCCGATGGTGCACATTTTCATTTGATTCCCTCGCAACCTCTATACGAGCATGGTGCTGACTATGTGATCGCGGTTGATACCTCACAACCACCGAGTCTATCGGCTCGAGCCGCGGCTCAGGTGTATCAGTATGTTAATCGCCGTACTGGAGAGCAGCCGCTGCTTACTGAGCCTGAAGTGCTGACTAAAGATCTTGATATTGTTGATCTAGTTAAGCGAGCGATCCGGCTCACCGGTAGCAATATTGATAAGCTATATTACCATAGCTATCCCTATGATATACTGATTCAGCCGCGGATTCAGCACCTTAAGCGCTGGGATATTCGTAAAGTTCAAGAAATGATCGCACTTGGCCGAAAAGCGGCGGAAAAAGCAATACCGCACATTAAGCAGGATCTTGGATTATGAGTGTTGATTTACGTAAGGTAAAAACTGTCTATTTTATCGGTATCAAAGGTGTGGCCATGACTGGCTTGGCCGTGATTTGTAAAAATCGTGCGATGGAAGTATTTGGCAGCGATGTTTCCGAGAAGTTTATTACGGATAAAATTTTAACTGAATACGCCATTACCGTGTTTGAAGAGTTTAGTGTAAAAAATTTTGATGTTCATCCTGATCTGGTCGTTGTTGGTACGTCTTGGGACAACAGTAATGTTGAAGTGGCTGAAGCTAAAAAACGTGAGTTGCCCTGTATCACTGATTCGCAGCTGCGCGGACTATTGAGTCAAGAGAAAAAAACCATCGCCATCACCGGTGTACATGGTAAAACTACTACCACTGCAATGATGGCACATGTGTTTACTAAGGCTGGACTTGATCCGAGCTACCTCATCGGTACGGGCGCCGTGCCAGACTTGGGTGCTAATGCGGCCTGGCGCAGCGGTAAACATTTTATCGTTGAGGGTGATGAATATATTGGTGATCATGAAAAGCGGCAGCCCAAATTTTTAGATCTGGCGTCTTCGGTGTCAGTGATCACAAGCGTTGAGTGGGAACACGTTGATGTCTATCCAACGCTTGAGTCCATTGAGCAGGCATTTAAACAGCTGGTTGATCAAACTAAAGAAACCATTATTGCTTGTGGCGACTGGGACAGCATCAAAAAAATTACTGCCGGTAAACGTAATGTCATAACGTACGGGTTTCATGAGGGCAACACGTATCAAGCGTATGATCTTGAAGAGGGTTTTGACGATACACTATTTAAAGTAAAAAAAGACGGTGACTTTTTTGGGGAATTTGAGTTAAAAATTTTTGGCCAGCATAATGTTCTCAATGCCCTAGCGGTCATTATCGCGGCCGTTACCGAAGGAATCTCGGAGCACATGGTGCGCAGTGCTTTGGCCACGTTTTCCGGAGCTGAGCGACGCTTTGATGTATCTGAACGTAACAACATTATTTTTATTGATGACTACGCCCATCACCCGACGGAGATCGCCACAACACTAGCCGCAATTCGTCATCGGTACAAAGATAAAAAGATTTGGTGTGTTTTTCAGCCGCACATGGTATCACGCACGAAAGCGCTGGTTGACCAGTTCACTACCAGTTTTAACGATGCGGACATGGTGCTGTTTGCCGATATTTTTGCTTCGGCGCGCGAGCAGGCTGAGGATTTTACATCAAAAGAATTGGCCGAAAAAACCAAAGCGCATCATCCCGACGTTCGCTACGTTGGTGATTTAAATGAGACCCTTGATTATCTTAAAAAAGAAATGAAGCCGGGGATGGTGCTGGTGACTATGGGAGCGGGGGATGTGTACCGGATCCGAGATAAGATGATGGAGTAGCCGGTAGAGAAAATTTTCGTCGTTATAATCTATGATTGAGAAACTTCGGCAAAAACTTGGTGACAAAGTGCAAGAGGGAGTACTCCTTGCTCCCTATACTACCTTTAAAATTGGCGGACCGGCCAAGTGGTTTTTTGAAGCTACAACTAATGATGAGCTGGTTGTGGCGCTTAGAGCAGCCGAGGAGCTGGGAATTGACTATTTCGTCCTTGGCGGTGGTAGCAACATTTTAGTGTCAGACAAAGGTATTGATACGTTTGTGATTAAGCAAAGCAATAGCCATTTTACCACCGAAGGCGAACGAGTGGTGTGTGAATCAGGTGCGTTGGTCATTGATATTCTTGACGCAACCATACAATCCGGTCTGGTTGGTTGGCCATGGGCTGCCGGACTACCTGGAACCATTGGTGGCGCTATTCGGGGTAATGCTGGAGCGTATGGTGAGGGTATGGGTGATATTGTTGAAAGTGTTGACGTGTGGCAAGACGGTCAGGTACGGCACTTATCAAATAGCGACATGCAGTTTAAATACCGTCACAGTATTGCCAAAGAAGCATCGATGGTTATTTTGGGATGTGTCATTGTTTTGAAAAAAGGGGACACCACTGAAGATCAAAAACTGATTGACCAGTACAATAAAAAACGTCGTGATACCCAGCCAGTACCGGAGCAGTGCCCGAATCCGGGCTGTGCCTTTAAAAATATTGATTTATCAAAAGTGGAGATTGATGCCACAAAGGTGAAACAAAAACTTGAGGTGAGCGATGCTGAATGGGAAGAAAAAACTAAATATCATAAGCTGCCGGTGAGTTTTATCATTGATCGTTTAGGCCTCAAAGGCAAAACCATTGGTGGCGCGCAGGTCTCTACGCAGCATGGTGCTTTTATTATCAACGCCAATAACGCCAAAGCAGAACATGTAGTGATGCTGATGTCAGACGTGAAAATGCACGTCCGCGATGAATTGGGGATTTTACTGGAAGACGAGATTCAACTGGTTGGGTTTTAAAAAAAAAGAAGCGGTCACCGCAGGCGACCGCTTAATCGTTTTTTTGATTCACCGCCGATCTGGCGGTTTTATTTCGTCGCGATCACTTTCGCGATAGTGGCGAGAAGATCGTCTCGTCCGACTGGTTTGCGAATCACGGCCGCGAAGCCCGCGTCGAGTATCTCTTGTTCATCCACCACTCCACCGGTGATGAGAATCACCGATACATCACTGCGCACCCTGATCTGCTTCAACAGATCCCTCGCTGTTATCGCAGTAGTTCCAAAGCGGGGGATGGAATGCATTGTTATGACATCCCAGTGGATGTCGGGTTTCGTGAGTTGCTCGAGACCGCGCATCCCGTCGGCCACCGCGGTAACTTCGTAGCCGTCGCTCTCTAACATCTTTTTCAAGACGTCTCGAGCGCCGTTGTCACCTTCGACTACCAGCACGTGTGGTTTTTTTCTTTTCATCGGTTTCATGTCTTGTCTCCTCCGATTGTGGTTTGTTTCTCTTCTAACTCGATTTTGATTTTTCCGAGCGTCCTTTTCATATCTTGAGCGCTGAAGTTTGGCTCCACGACGTCGTGGTACCCTTCTTTCCTTAGCGCTTTGGTATCAACCTGAGTGGTCGAGTCGACCATCAAGACAACAGGTACTTCCAGTCGCTGACTTCGTAGCTCATCCAAGAGAGCTAGGTCATCGGTGATGATCAGATTGACATTTCCAACACGGCAGGCATGGGTAACTTCCCCCACTGTTTGAAAGATTAGCCTTTCCCACCCCGTTGTAGTTTTTATTACGGCTCCTACTTTGTCTCGGGTAGAGAGCAGGGGAAGTACAGTGGTGATGTACACTATTGCTTTCATGATTTTCCTCCTTCGCTCAGGTTGGTGACAAGCCAGGGGTTATTTTATTCACCTCTCGCCAGAACAGTTCCATATCATCCCAGAGACCAGCCTCCGGAACGTATACTCTGATTGGTGTGGTTTTTTCTGGAAATCGCTTTTGAGCGACTATTAGTCTCCAGGTAACCGCTGGATTATCTTTCATGATCTTTTGCCCTTCGGCGTTATCACGTGCCATAAAGCAGACGTGACCGCGTCCGATGAGTGCTTGACGTACTTGTTCGAGCACGTCTTCTCTATTGTGAATGATCAGTGTTGCCACCGGCGTGCCCTCCATTGGTTGGTTTTGGTGACTTTATAATATAGCTAAAAATAGTACTCTTGTCAACGGTAGATTTTTTTAGTACAATATATTCGCTTTTCTTAATATCTTCTTATGTCCATTATTGAAACTATTGACCGCGTGGTACTTGGTGATCCAAGTCAGCGCTTTGTCAAAAAATTAAAACCTACATTGGAAATAATTAACAGCCTTGAAGAAAAATATAAGGCTTTTTCTGATGAGCAATTACAAGGTGTAACTGTACAGTTCCGACAGGAGCTGGCCGCGGGCAAGACACTTGATGACCTTTTGCCACAGGCGTTTGCCGCCGTGCGTGAGGCTGGTCAGCGGGCATTAGGGATGCGCCATTATGACGTGCAGATGTACTCCGGGATGGTACTGCATCAGGGCAATATTGCCGAGCAAAAAACGGGTGAAGGAAAAACTCTAGCCGCAACCTTGCCACTGTATTTAAACGCGCTTGAAAGCAAAGGCGTGCATCTGGTGACGGTCAACGATTATTTGTCACGTCGTGACTGCGGCTGGATGGCGCCATTGTATCACGCGCTCGGGATGTCGGTTGGTGTCATTATTCATCAACAAGCGTTTGTCTATGATCCTGAATATACCGATGACAACGTGCAAGATGTACGCTTGGCGCACTTGAAGCCAGTACCGCGCAAGGGGGCCTATGACGCAGACATTACCTACGGCACCAATAATGAATTTGGCTTTGATTATTTGCGCGACAACATGGTGCAGAGCGTGGACCAATTGGCTCAGCGTGGTTTACACTATGCCATCGTTGACGAGGTGGACAGTATTTTGATTGATGAAGCACGTACACCGCTGATTATTTCCGCACCGGACATGGAGTCAACCGACAAGTATGCTCAGTTCGCGAAATTGGTAGTGCGGCTGGAGCCTGATACCGATTACAATGTTGATGAAAAAATGCGGGCTACGACGTTGACCGAAGCCGGTGTTGCTAAGATGGAAAAGTGGCTGGGCGTAGAAAACATGTATACCGATATCGGTATTTCCGACGTGCACCACATTGAGCAGGCACTACGGGCTCACGCGCTGTTTGGGCGCGACAAGGATTACGTGGTTAAGGACGGAGAAGTGATTATCGTTGATGAGTTTACCGGTCGTATGATGTTTGGCCGCCGCTACAGCGAGGGGCTGCATCAGGCGATTGAAGCCAAAGAAGGTGTGACGATTCAACGTGAGAGCAAGACGCTGGCAACTATTACGTTTCAGAACTATTTCCGTATGTTTAAAAAATTAGCGGGCATGACCGGTACGGCAGAAACGGAAAAAGAAGAGTTTCTAAAAATTTACGGCCTTGATGTGGTGGTGATTCCGACTAATAAATCTATCGTGCGTCAGGATAAAACTGACCGTATTTATAAAAATGAAACCGGCAAGCTGCAGGCAGTAGTGGCTGAGATTAAAACCCGACACGAAAAAGGTCAACCTGTACTGGTGGGCACTATTTCCATTGAAAAAAATGAAATTTTATCTGAACTGCTCAAGCGCGAAGGCGTCCCTCATGAGCTACTCAACGC
>JAHFHR010000013.1 GCA_023246815.1 bacterium
ACCTCCGCTTTTTCCAGTGACATCGCCGGAGATACCGGACACATCACCGCGAATGAATTGAAAATCACCCCAAACTCGGGGGTGAAGCCCTTGGACATTCTCGGTATTGATTTGCTTGGTATTCGGTTTTCTTAGACTCTGTATTTCTCCCGTTACTGGTGGTGTTTGGACAGCCTGTTTTTTTGTTATTACTGGTTTTTTTCTTATTAACCCCATTACCACTGTCCGCATCTTACTTCCCTTTCGCTGGTCGTGCCTAAGCCAAAAAATCATTCTAGCGAAAATAATTGATCTTGTCAATAATAAGACTTTATTTTTTTTAAAAAAATCCGCCCCAGACGACTGTGTCTGGGGCGTGACGGTGAAACATTAGGCGAGAAGCCTAGAGTTCAACCAGTATGAGGCTTTCTATCGTGACTTGAGTACCGATGGGGAGATCGGTAAGTCTTAGTTTATCCCCATTCTTGAAGGCGAATCCATTGCCTTCTGGCTCGACGACGTGAGCTTTTTCAATTCTCGCGAGCCGATGTTTCTCAGCCAGCTCTTGAGGGATGCCGGAGATTTGTACGGTCATCCCTTGAACGAGAATTCGTTGCTCAACGCGCGGTATTGCGTTACCCCATCGCGTCAGAGCTTCTTCGTCGAGTTCCGGTGGTTCATCGCCGTTGCGGCCGAGCCCAATGAAGGGCTTGGAAGGTCGTTTTGACGACGACGGCTTGAATTCGTGGACATATAGTATGTCCCCGACCTGGGCCACTTGGAGCGGTGGCTGTATCGTTTGCTGTATCGTTTGCATCGCTATAATCCCTCCATTGGTTGTGACAGCACGGCTGTCATGGTGAACTTTTAAGGAAACACACCGCTTCCTCATATGGCAGTATGGTATATTATTAAGACTTTTTTTACAAGATACCTAAAACCCCTGCATCATACAGGGGTTTCGAGATCCTGAACTAGTGTTAAATGTAAAAAAGTTAGCGCTTGCTCCACTGCGGGGCACGACGAGCACGTTTGAGGCCCGGTTTTTTTCGTTCTTTGCGGCGCGCATCACGCTTGAGAAAACCTTCTGGTTTGAGTATCGTACGTAAATCTTTATCAAAGACAAGTAATGCCCGGGCAACACCATGCCGCATTGCTTCTGCTTGGCCGTGCATCCCACCACCAGCAACCTTGACCGAGAAATCAAACTCTTTGAGTCTGTTGATGGTCTCTAGCGGCGCTTTAGCAATATTGCGCAATTCTAAAGTTGGAAAGTATTCATTCAATGCTTTACCGTTGACCAGTATCTTGCCCTCACCTTTTTTGAATAATCGAACTCGTGCGACGGATGTTTTTCGTCGGCCGACAGCGTACAGGTAGCTGTGGCGGACGCGTTTTTTCTTGCCGTCATCTGTAAGCTCCTCCACTTCCACAGATTCTGTCTTGGTTGTTGCTTTGGTCATCATACTAGTTGGAAATTCTCAAACGTTTCATCATTTTGGCACGAAGCTTATTTTTTGGCAGCATGTTAAACACCGCTTTTTCTAAAACTTGTGATGGATCTTTTTCAAACATATGGCGCATCTGAGTTTCTTTTAACCCGCCGGGATAGCCTGAGTGTCGGTAGTAAACTTTTCCTGTCATTTTAGCGCCAGTAGTTTTAATTTTTCCGGCGTTGGTGATTACCACGATATCACCTTGGTCTTGATGGTATTCAAACGTTGGCTTGTGCTTACCACGCAGTTTGCCGGCAATGTCGGTTGCCAAACGGCCCAACACTCTGCCATCGGCATCAATAGTGTGGGTCATGCGTTGAATTGCGGTTTTTCCGGTTGGTTTCTTTTTGGTAGCCATACGTTAAACAAATTCAATTTGTACCATTTCAGCACCATCGCCTGCCCGTTGGCCAACTGCGGTAATACGGGTGTATCCACCCTTGCGCTCTTTATAACGCGGTCCGAGCACTTCAAGCGCCTTGGCTACTGCTTTTTTATGGTACAGCACTTTAAGCAATTGCCGGCGGGTATGTAAATCATTAACCTTAGCAGTGGTGATCAATCTTTCTACCAATGGTTTGACCGCCTTGGCTTTTGCTTTGGTAGTTTTTATCTTTTCGTAAATAATCATACTAGTCGCAAGACCACGCAGCAACGCTTCGCGCGGTGCTTTTTTACGATCGAGTGTTTTGGTCTTGCTCTTATGCCTCATGGTAGCTCGCTAGTATTAGGTAGTAATTATTCTTTTTCTTCTTCGGACACCATTTCAGATTCCATTGCCTCTTTGTCAGCTTTCGATTTTCTTTTTTTTACGGTTTTTTTAACGGGCTCATCTGAAACAACACTGACTGGAGCTTGTTCAGCAATAAAATTAAAGTGATCAATCAGTACTTGATTTGCCTGAGAGAGTGCTTCTTCGGGAGTAATAGTGCCGTCGGTCTCAACTGTCATCACCAGACTCTCGTAGTTGGTCATTTGACCGACACGGACGTTTTCAACTCTAAAGCCAACATTGCGAATTGGTGTATAGATTGAATCAATAACAATCATGTCCGTTTCGGTGTTTTCTTTTTCCTTGGCTTCGGTTGGTACGTATCCGCGACCCTGATTAACAACCAGCTCCATCTCTAACTCGGCATCTTTACTGGTGAGCGTGGCAATGACTAAGTCAGGATTGACTACTTCAACGTCGGCATTTTTTTCAATGTCCTTACCGGTGACTTCTTTTTCACCTTTGGCTTTGAGCTTGAGACGGACCGGCTCAGTGCTGTGCACTTTAATATTGAGCTGTTTTAAATTAAGTGTTATTTCTACCACATCTTCTTTGACGTTAGGAACGGTGGTGAATTCGTGACTGACGCCCTTTACTTTAAAACTGGTGACGGCACCGCCCGGTAGCGATGACAGCATCACCCGACGCAAGGCATTGCCCAGCGTGGTACCGTAGCCCGGGAAGCACGGCTGAATGCTTATGACCGCTTCATTGCGCTGCTCCCCTGGGGTGACCGTGATAGTTGATGGAAGTGAAATTTTTTCCATACAGTAATTTAAAATTATCTTGAGTAGAACTCAACGATGAGTCGAGGATTAAATATTTTTTCAAAATCAGCATCGCTGGGCAGTGCCACGATGGTGACTGTTTTAGTTGTTTTATCAAGTTTCAACCATGACGGTGCTTGGTGTTTTTCTAGTGTTGCATCAAGCTCGCTAAAGATTTTCTTACCAGCTTTAGTTGGCTTGATGGTGATTTGGTCTTTAATCCGTACTTGGTATGATGGTATGTCAATACGTTTGTCATTGACCATGAACATACGATGGCCAACCATCTGACGTGCCATCCGGCGAGTCTTGGCAAAGCCGACGCGGTAGATAACGTTATCTAGTCGCATCTCCAATAACTGCTGCAGAATTTCACCAGTGTCACCTTTCTGAGCCGTCGCTTTTTTATAGTAGTTTTCAAATTGACGCTCCATGATGCCATAGGCGATGCGGGCAATTTGTTTTTCACGAAGCTGTGAGCCGAATTCCGACAGCCGGCCTTGGCGTTTTGGGCCATGGATACCAGGTGGGTAGGCACGCGTCTGCACCGGACTTTTTGCTGACTGCGAAAGCTTGACCCCGTAGCGCCGTGAAGCTTTATTGACTTTTATTTTGGAAATGGTAGCCATAGATTATACACGTCGTGGTTTCTTCTGTCGCGCACCGTTATGCGGAATCGGAGTGATGTCTTTAATTCCTGAAATGGTCATACCGTTGGCATTGATCGCGCGAATCGCTGCTTCGCGTCCGCCGCCGACTCCTTTGACGAAAACAAATACTTCTTTGAGTCCGTAGTCGCGCAGCAGTTCAGCTGCTTTACTGACTACGATACCGGCGGCGTAGGGTGTTGATTTTTTTGGACCCTTGAAACCAGCACGACCGGCAGAGTACTGCACCAGTGCGTTGCCTTGCGGATCAGTGAAGCTGACGATGGTATTGTTATAGGTTGCTTTAACATACGCACAACCTGTCGGAACAGAGCGTTTTTGTTTGCGCTTGCCTTTGGCAGCTGCAACAACCGCAGCTGCGTCTGCTGCCGGTGTTTCTACCATGTCTCTTACTTTTTGTTGCCCCATGATTTCTAACAGTTAACAATTAACACAGACGTTACGTCTTTTGGCCAGTCGTCTTCTTACCCGAGCCCATAGTGACACGCTTATTGCCCCGTCGGGTTCGGTTGTTGGTTTTAGTCCGCTGTCCGCGCGACGGTAGATTTTTAGTGTGGCGTGAACCACGATAGCTACCAATTTCTTTTAAACGTTTGATGTTGAGTAGTATCTCGCGCTTCAATTCTCCTTCAACCTTAAGATTTTTTTCAATAATTTCTCGCAGCTTATTTACTTCTGTTTCTGGTAAATCTTTGACGCGGATGCTTGGATCAACTTTTGCTTGTTTTAAAATTTCTTGCGATTTAGTTCGGCCAATACCAAAGATATAGGTCAGACCAATCTCCACTCGCTTTTCATTTGGAAGTGTAATACCCGCAATACGCGCCATATGTAGAATTATCCTTGTCGTTGTCGGTGCTTGGGATTTTTACAAATAATATGAACCCGACCTTTACGTCGGACCACTTTACAATCCTTACACATTTTTTTAGTTGAGGCTTGGACTTTCATGAGTAGCTGTCTAGTATCGATAGGTGATGCGACCCTTAGTTAGATCATACGGCGTCATTTGTACTTTGACTTTGTCGCCGGGGAGGATGCGAATGCGGTACATCCGCATGCGACCAGCTAAATGAGCTAATATCTCGTGGCCGTTATCCAATTTTACTTTAAATGTAGTAGCTGGTAACAGCTCTACCACTTCCCCATCCATTTCAATAAATTCTTTACTGTCTGGGGTATCGTGGGTTTTTTTTACCATAGTATGCGTATTTTTTGCCACAAAATAAAATTCATGGGGCCAGTAGCTATCCGGCTATCCCAGAATTTTATCTAAAATTAGACAAATTTTACTATTATCCACTGGATTATTATACTGTGGTTTGCTAAAACTTGTCAACAATATGCCTATAGTATACCAGATGATGGATAATGTCAATGATTTTAAGGGGAATCTGCATTGGGGAGTGTGTTATTCTAGCACCGCCTTGATTCGTCTTACCCCAGCTGAACTAGCCTCTTCTTTTTGAATTTTAAAATGGCCTAATTCAGCGGTATTTTTGACATGCGGTCCACCACAAATTTCTTTTGAGAAATCCCCAATTGAGTAGACTTTTACCTTTTCCGCATATTTGTGTTCAAATACCCCCATGGCATTCTGCTCTTTTGCCTCATCTACACTCATTTCTTGCCATGATACTGCAAGACCTTTTTTGATCTGTTCGTTCACTATGTCCTCAATCTGCTGCTTTTGTTCGGTAGTCATTTTATCCGGGTAGGAGTAGTCCAAGCGAAGGCGCTCTTGAGTGATATTTGAGCCTTTTTGATACACTTGGTCACCTAGTACTCGGCGCAAGGCTTCAAGTAGCAAATGGGTGGCCGTATGCAATTTGGTTGTTGCCACTGAATGATCAGCCAGCCCCCCCCTGAATTTTCCGGCACTGGCAGTGCGTGACAATGCTTGATGCTGTTTGAGTTCTGCTTCAAAAGCAGTTTCATCTACAGTTAAATCTTTTTCCGCTGCTAGGTCTTTTACAATTTCAATGGGTAGGCCATAGGTAGTGAATAGCACGAACGCATCATGACCAGTAATATTTTGTGTTGCTATTTTTTCAAATTGTCTAAGGCCTTTTTCAAGGGTATCATTAAATTTTTCTTCCTCTTGTACTAGCTGCTCAATAATAAAATCTTTGTTTTCATGCAACTCAGGATAATCATCAGAAAATTCTTTGATAATCACCTCAGCTATCTCAAAGGTAAATGATTTAGTGATGCCAACCATTTTACCATGTCGAACGGCGCGACGGACTAAGCGCCGAACAATATAGCCTTGGTCAAGGTTTGACGGTGCAATGCCTTTAGGGTCACCTAAAATAAAAGTAGCTGCTCGCAGATGGTCAGCAATGATGCGTTGTGATAGCTCACTTTCGGTGGTTGCCAGCGATTTTATTTTTGTAATAATTGGAGTAAATAGGTCAGTTTTGAACACATCTGGCTCATCAAGCACCGCGGCGGTCATACGCTCTAATCCTCCACCAAAGTCAACGTTTTTTTGAGGTAGCGGTTCAAATCCGGTTGCTGTTTTTCGATATTCCATAAACACATTGTTGCCGATTTCCATAAATCGGCCGCAGTCACAATTGACGTGACAGAGTTGATCTTTGTAACTAGAGTTTTCGTGAATTTTTCGAGCTGCACCAAAATCCCAAAACATTTCTGAATCAGGTCCGCCCGGCTCACCAATGGGCATGTTACTTGGTATGCCGGCGCGTGACCACCAATTTTTTGTTTCATCATAGTAAAAAATTCGACCATGCTGCATGCCATTTGTTTCAGCATAATCTACTACTTCAGCAGCAATACCGATATTGGTGAATTGCTCTTGCCACAATTTTACAGACACATCGTCGCGCGGGATACCGATTTCTTCTTTGCCACGAAAAACCGTGATATAGATACGCTGTGGATCAAGCTGGAGTTCTTTAGTTAAGAATTCAAACATCCAAGGAATTTGTTGTTTTTTGAAATAATCACCCAGTGACCAGTTGCCCAGCATCTCAAAAAAGGTAGTGTGCCGGTTGTCGCCCACTTCCTCAATGTCTTGGGCCCGGAAACATTTTTGTGAGTCTGTGATTCTAACGCCCTGCGGATGTTGTTCGCCCAGTAGGTATGGCACCATTGGTTGCATACCCGAACCAGTGAATAGTACGGTTGGGTCATTTTCTGGGATAAGTGAAGCAGACGGAATAATTACATGATCCCGCTCTTTAAAAAATGCTAAATATTTTTTTCGTAGCTCTTTACCGGTCATAATGCCGGTATTGTAGTATATATTGGTGTACTATTCAAGACGTTTATTTTTATGTTTGATGCACCGTCATTGGTAAATCCCCTTGACACTCTTTTATATGTTTGATATAATTTTTTTACCATTTATGATAACTAATAACTAAGTTCTGGTTATCATTTTTTTTAATGCCTGACCGGAACTAAAGGAGACAGTCATTATGATGTTTGATGACGAAATGGGCGCTACTCCAGAAGAGGGCGCTGAGGAAAAAGAAGCTACCGAAGAAATGGGTGGCGACGAAGCAGCAGAGACTACTGAAGGTGGCGACGAAGCAGCAATGTAAGCTTCCTGTACTAGGAATACTAAACAACCCCCAATCGGGGGTTGTTTTTTGATTTTTTTAAATTTTTCTACCGTCCCACACCAAAGTACTTGATCCCCTTTTCTGCCATCTGTTTGGGATTAAAAATGTTTCGTCCATCAAAGATGATGGGTGTCGCCATCAGCGACTTGATTTTATCTAAATCCAATTTTTTAAACTCATCCCACTCAGTGCAGATCACCAGTGCTTCAGCGCTCTTGATTGCGTCATACGGATCGGTAGCATACTCAATGTCCGACAGTTCCTGCTGCGCATTGCCCATGCCTTGTGGGTCATAGGTAATAATTTTGGCACCGTCTAATTGCAGTTTTTTGATGATTGTTAGAGCTGGAGCGTTTCGGATGTCATCGGTGTTTGGTTTAAAGGTTAATCCCAGCACAGCGATGCGCTTGCCATCCAGTACCCACAACTCTTTTTCAATTTTATGAATAAAACGATTGCGTGCCTCTTCATTAAGTGCTTCAATTGCTTCAATAAAATCAGGATTAAGATCGAGTACCTCCAGTGTTTTTTTGTAGGCAGCAATGTCTTTGGGGAAACAGCTACCGCCAAAACCAATGCCTGGTTTTAAAAATTGCGAACCAATGCGTTCATCAAGACCAATGGCTTCTAGCACTTCCAGCGCATCAGCGCCGACTGCTTCGCACGTCTGGGCGATGAGGTTGGCAAACGAAATTTTGGTTGCCAAAAAAGTATTAGCCCCGTGCTTGATCAATTCCGCACTTTTAACGGAAGTGATTTTGACCGGTGCGTGCGTTTTGTCAATCAAAGGCTGGTAGCAAGCTAACATCACTGCTTCTGCTCGTTTACTGTCAACGCCAATGACAATACGATCCGGCTCAAGGGTATCTTGTACCGCCGTGCCTTCTTTCAAAAATTCAGGATTTGATACCACGTCAAATTGAGCATCGGGTCGGCTGTAACGCTTGATCGTCTCGTACACTTTTTCGGCGGTCTTTACGGGTACCGTGCTTTTGTCAACAATCACTTTATATTCACCGTTGATACCCTCGGCAATTTCGCGGGCAACGTGCTCAACATATTTTAAATCAGCGTGACCATCTTTTTTAGGTGGCGTATTAACGCAAATAAAAATAACCTCTGATGCCGCAATCACAGGTTTAATGTCAGCGGTGAATGTTAATCGACCGGCCTGGCTGTTTTTAGCCATAAGTTCCTCAAGGCCAGGTTCAAAGATTGGTGATTTCCCCGCTTGTAGTTTTTCAAGTTTTTTCGGATCGTTATCAACGCAGGTCACGTCGTGTCCGAGTTCGGCTAAACAGGTGCCCGTTGTTAAACCTACATAGCCAGTACCGATAATGCCAATTTTCATGTGTTTAATATACTAACTAAGACGTCTGGTATGAGTAAATGTTACAACAAGTGTATATTAAAAAAAGCTCGTTCAGCTCTCGTGTAACTTAGCAGAATAGTATCTTTTTGTCAATATTTTTTCAGAATTTAATTACCTCGCCGGGCTGGACGGGCCTGAGTGGTTGTGATAGTTGATAATTTTCGGTGACAACTATTTGGACCGGTGGTTTAGTTTTTTCAATCGTAGTAGTCCCCTCAATTTTTTTTTGTTCAGTATGAGTATTTTTTTTGCGCTCAAACTCAATCGGCGGCTTTTTTAAGGCTTCAACTAGGGAAATTTCTGGTATTGCTGAATTTGCAGATGTATCATCAGTGCGTTCATGCACCAGGTCATCGCGAATTTTTTTGAAACAATCTTGGCAGTAGATTGGTCGAACACCGTCTGGTTCAAAGCCAACGGTTGTTTTTTTCCCGCACTCATAACAGATGACTTCAAAGCCCTCTTTTTTTGCTGATTTTTTTTCAATTGGTGGCGTCTGTTGAGGTTGTGATCTTTGTGGTTCACGTTTTATCACAGCCTCGGTTTGGGGTACTGATTTCACCACCGGTACAGACCGTGCCTCTGGTTTTTTACCTTGATATCCGTTGCGACTATTTTGATTTATTGGGCTGCTTATTTTTTGACGTTCAGTTTTATTTTCCCCTCCTCCCTCCTCCCCTTCTTCTTTGCGGCGCTGCTGTGCCAGTTCTTGATTAATCGCTTCTTCTTCTTTGTTTTTTTCTTTTATATCTTCCTCGGTCATCACCCCGCTCCAACGGCTGATTTTTTCTTCAACAATTTCTCGGGCTGTGGCGTACCGTTCACGGGAAACTTTGATAATTTTGTCCCGGTTTTCAGTGTAGGTAACATCATCAAGCGGCGGAAGAGTAGTAGCTGAAAATGGATTTGAGGCCACACCGTCAATCATCAATTTGAGGTAGATGTCATATTTGCTCAAATTAACCAGATCTTCAGGCATGAAATATGGTGTGAACTCGTTTTCTAAAAAGACGCCGTCAGCGGCACCGACGCGGAAACACATGAGGGTGCCGACGTTACCAAATACCGCGGCGCGGACGATTTCATCAAGCTGTTCAATGTATTGATGGCCGATGATCAGATTGAGCCGGTACTTACGGGCTTCGGAGAGGATGTTAGCAAATGATTCAGTGGCAAAGTTTTGGAACTCATCAACATAGAGATAAAAATCTTTTCGGTCATGTTCGGGAATATCAATACGGCTCATTGCTGCCAGTTGAATTTTGGTGATCATCATTGCCCCAAGTAACGCGGAAGAGTCTTCACCGATGCGCCCCTTAGAGAGGTTCATGATCAGGATTTTTTGTTTATCCATTACTTCACGCAGGTCAAAACTTGATTTGACCTGGCCAACGACATTACGAGTAAGCGCGGTTGATAAAAATTGACCAACTTTGTTTTGAATCGGGGCAATCGCTTCAACCTGAAACTGCTGGGGGTATTTTGAAAACTCATCAACCCAAAATGCTTTGACCACTGGATCCTGAATTTTAGCGATTACTTTTTTGCGGTAGGTTTTATCAACCAGGATACGCATGACCCCCAGTAAGGTGCTACCCGGATAATCAAGCAATGCTAGGATGGCGTTGCGCAGTAAATACTCAAGCCGTGGTCCCCAGGAATCGGCCCACAGTTTTTTAAACACCCCTACCAGACCCGAGGCAATGAGATGCTTGTATTCAGGGTTGACTGATTCCATGACGTTAAAGGCAATCGGGTAATGCATGTCCGACGGATTGAAATAAATGACGTCATTGACGCGATGGCTGGGGATAAAATCAAGAATTTTTTCTGCCAAGTCGCCGTGTGGGTCAACCAACGCTAAGCCCTGCCCATTTTGAATATCTTGGATAATCATGTTTTCAAGCACGGTTGATTTTCCCATACCGGTTTTACCCAGCAGGTACATGTGCCTGCGACGATCGTCCGGTTTGATACCAAAGCGAATCCGCTGGTTACGGAAATTTGTTTCAGCAAGCATTACTACTCTATTATTTTCCTTTGTTACTTCGCTCATAGGCTACTAGCCGGTGGGTAAGTTAGTCGGCGGACCGGCATTAGCTGATACTTTGGAGATACGTTCAGCCAACGGTTCACTTTCTGTCGGCAAACTAATTGGCGGTTCAGCGCGCTTAGCTTGCGTTTTTTGCACCAGCGGCGCTTTGACCAAAATGCTTGGGAAGTGCCACAGACTGGCCAGCTCTTCAGCGATCAGTACTTTACCAAACTCCCCTGGCATAAACCAGTGTCCACGCCAACGGTAGCGGTACAATATTTTATTCCGTCGGGTAATTAATCGTCGCTGCTTAAAAAAAACAATAGCACCGGTAAAGTAGCGGATGTCATTCTTTAATCCATTAAGCCCAAGGCTGTTGAACTGCTTCATCGAGCCGTAGACACCCTGTACCGCCTTTTCAGTTTTGTATTTATTTTTTTCGGCAATGTAGATGTAGCGGATTCTAGTATGAAATCCTGGTTTACTCGCCTTGTGTTCAATGGCTGAGACGTCATCTTTTTGTCCAGCTGTTAAATAGAGCATTTGGTTTGGCGCAGAGTCTTTTTTACTGGCATTCGCCGGTTCTGCTGGGTTGATGCCCAATTGGATAAATTCAAAAATACTTGATACGAATCCATCGATCCCCTTTGAGCCACCGGTATCTTTAGCACCAATAATTTTATTAATTTCACTATGCGCTTTTTTACTCCAATCGTTATCTGCCGGAGTGACCAAAAATTGTACCCAAATTTCTTCACCTGGACCAATGCGGCCAAGTGCCTCTAGGAGGGAAGCCAGTGGATCTTTAAGTTCTCCGCTGACTGAGTCTTCAAACTCTTTATGGGTGATGATGGGGTATACTTCTTTGTTAGTCAAAGTCACCTCACTACCGAATAATTGGTGAGTTTCATTAGGGAATTTCATTTTTTCGTATTTTTTGGTGTAGTCTTCAACCTCAGTAATTTCCGCATCGGGATACTGAGCGTAGACGATTGCTTCAATGAGATCACGATACCGCTGGTCGGTATGTACTAAAAATTGAATATACCCACCAATACTGACGATTTCAAAGCCAAAACTCTCTGGTACCTCTCCTTTCCACCATTTATGGTACCGCTTGAGCGGCTGGTGAGCACCAGATAAATGGGAGAACATGTTCTCAACAGCCTTAGGCGATTGTTCGTTTCCCTTGGGAACGTCAATGGCTAATACGATATATATTCTTGATTTTTTATATTCAGTACGAATCCAGACCTGGAAGAGTAAGATCATTGCCCAACAAAATAAAAAAACTGGTATGATCCAGCCAATGGTAGTAAAAAACCAGAACCCGAAAGCGAACGGGTTGTTAATTGGAATTTGTGATAGATAAGCGTCAAACCCCATAGGGTCATTTTAGGTTTTTATTTTTCGTTTTACAAGGTGTCGTACCGGCTTTCAAGAGGCCACTCGTTTTTTACGCCAGGGCGTAACGTCCATCGCTCGTTTTGGTAATCTTGCTTTTGTTGGTAAGTGCCAGGAAAATGGTGCTTTTGCGTACCATGCGCTGCTTTAGTACTTCGTCAACAATCTGTTCTTTGGTTATTGGTTGACCCGCTTTTCCTAGAATATCAACGATCGTATCCAGTACGGTGCCTGACTTGTAGCCCCACTCTTTTAGAGCATAAATACCTCGGCCAACCAGCACATAGCGGTCATCAAGGATGAGTTCATTGTGGATGGTCGCTGGATAGGCGATTTTTCGATCAAAGCTTTCTTGGTTGATCAAGCTGGTAATTTCGGTAAAGTGGAGTGGTTTTCCCGCTTTACGCAGCACCAAGTATACCTTGTCGCTCATGCGCTTTGGTTTAATACTGGTCCATTTGGTCAATCCCCATTCACCCAGAATATTCTGGTCAAGATGTTTACTGATTCGTAGATAGGAGTCAATGATTTTTTCAGCCTCCGCTTCAAGTTCAGTATCCTCAATACCGAGCTTCAGGACGGCAATACGATCCTTGTGTTGCTGGTAAAATGCACGTTTGCGGAATGAATCGATTAATAGATCACCACTAATGAGCTTATTTTCGATGTTAACAATATCAACGAGTTCATTGATTGCCTCGCGAATAGTATCCAGTGAGACAGATGGCAGTTTCCAGCCCGGCAATACCTGATCGTCGGATTTGATTGATTCAATTTTTTCGTTGAGCAGTTTGGTGAGAATAAAGTGTGCTGATTCTGTATGAGTACTGTCGGAGATGTTTTCATTGACTTTATTGAGCAAAAATTTTTCTTCCATAACACCACCATAGTACTCAAGTAAATGGGTAATATGCTGTTCAGCGAGATCAATATGCTTTTTTGCTTCTTTAAGATCCTTGAGTTTTTTAACAGTTGCAGTTTCAATTTGACGGATACGCTCACGGGTAATGTCATAATGCTTGCCAATTTGCTCCAGGGTCTCTTTCTGTTTTCCGGACAAACCAAAACGTCGGCTGAGAATATCAGCTTCTTTGCTGGAAATGCTCTTTAGAAGCTCACTTACCAATTCGTTTGGATTGAATGAGGCTGCCTGTTGCTTTTCCTGACTTTCGATGATTTTGTCTAAAATTGAGTTTTGACCGGACATGCTAATTTTTTGCTAAAATAAGGTAAAAATTTATTGAATAATACGTGTATTATCTGAAATTATTTAAAGTATATCACAAAAGCTCTTTTCCGTCAAGACTTGACTATGATACAAAAATACGATATTACAACATTTTATTATTTCCTTTTTTTGGCGAAAACGCTTACTTATCTAAAAACCCCTCTGGGAGCGTTAGTCTTCCAAGGGGTTTTTAGGCGTACTCTTGTTTTGTTTAGGCCCTATGGCGCCATTTTTCCAGCGCTACCAATAATGGACTGGCCAGAAATAGCGATGAGTATGATCCGGCGGAGATGCCAATAATTAATGCTAACGCAAATTCTCGAATAGTTGCTCCACCGAGCAGTAAAATGGCAAAGAGCACCAGCAGGACGGTTAAGGAAGCATTAATTGATCGAGTAATAACTTCTTTAACGCTTTTTTCTACCACTGCCTCAAAATCATCGTTATCATTTTTTAATAAATTCTCGCGAGTGCGATCAAAGACAACGATCGTATCATTGACTGAATAGCCAAGGATGGTGAGTAATGCTGCGATGAAGGATGCATTGACTTCAATATTATAAAATTGTCCCAGTAAGGCAAAAACGCCAACGGTAATCATCACATCATGGAACAAAGCGATCACCGCAACCAGCCCATATTTCCACGATGCCACTGGCTGAGATACTTTGCGGAATGCCCACGTAATATACAGAATGATTGCTAAGGCGATGATGCCAATTGCCCATACCGTCTTTGTTTTGAGTTCTTGGCCGATAGTTGGTCCGATTGATTCAAAACGCAACTCTTCAAATACCTCCGCGCCTTGTCCAGTCTCAAGTAAAAATGTATTGCGC
>JAHFHR010000077.1 GCA_023246815.1 bacterium
CAATTGGGTTGAGTACTTGGGTCAGCGATCCAGGAATGCCGATTGTGAGTACTTTTTTTACCGACTCCCAACGAAAGCTTAAATTACGGAAATGAAACTGGATCAACCGGTGTTTACTGGAGAGCGATCGTAGGGCGATAGCGATAAACACCGCCTGAGAGATTAAGGTGGCCCAGGCCGCACCGGCAATACCTAGTGCCGGAAACCCAGCCCAGCCAAAAATAAGTACGGGGTCAAGTATGAGGTTCACTAGCGTTGATAGTGCGAATAGCTTGGTTAGGGTAAAGGTATCTCCCTGAGCGTTGAATGCAAACATGATGGTGGTCAACAGGAAAAATAAAATGGAACCACCAGCGGTGACCGTAAAGTATTCAAGGGCCGGAGCAAATATCGCTCCACTTGCACCTGATGCGATCAGTAGTTCGGTTTTGAATACAATCGCGAGTATACTAAAAAAGATTCCGGCAATTCCAGAGAGCACAAAGGACTGCCCGAGGACGCGCCCTGCTTCATCCATTTTTTTTGCACCAATGTCCATGGCCATGATGACACTTGATCCAACGGTGAGGCCCATGCTCAGTGCAACCATAATAAATAGCGTAATCTGGGCAATACTCACCGCGGCAATCGCTTCAGGGGACACTTTACTGACCCAAAACGCGTCAACCAGATTATAGAGCGTATAAAAAAATATAGACAGCATCATTGGCCAAGCCAGCGACCATAGCTGTTGAACTATCGGTCCAGTGGTCAGGTTTTGTCCTGTTATTTTTTCGTGAGTTTTGCTAGTAGGTATGTTTTTTTTGAGTACCATTATTTTTTTGCTGCCTTAAGTATCAGTAAAGTCAGTATTGAAGTTGCGGCGGTGATGCCAATAATAATCAATGTTTTGAGGAGGGCATCCTTGACTTCCGCTAAACTGGCAACATCAAGTACTAAGAGGATGCTGAGTATTCCAGAAATTAAGACTCCTGCGGCCGCAGTGATAATTAAAATATTTTGGATGGTTTTCATAATAGCTTCATTTTATTAAGGATTTAGTACGTTTTGGCAATAGTATATTATTGTAGATAGGTAATAACAAAAGCCATAGCAATGAAAGAGACTAAAGTATTGCTGGCATTAATACAAAATAATTTCCATGGTCTACCTTCCCATAACACACTGCCAACTTGAGTGGTGGCTACGTATCCTAACCAAATCCAGAATCCAAGTTGTAATGCAAATACTGGTTGTCCGACTGATGAACCAAAGAAGTCGCTCCAGACAAAGGCATCAAAGGATAGAACATAGGCCATAATCAGTGCAGTCACAAATCCACCAGCCATAGCTTGCAGCGCAGTCATTTTCATTTTTTTCATACTCTCGTCATTGAGTCCCATCAGTGCCTTCCACTGTTTACCAAATAGGGGACCATACCAGATCATGCCAATAACCATGTAGGCCACGGCGGCGAGTAGCACAGCTAAGTAATTAATTTGTATCTCGGGCATAGTGTTATGTTAGTTATTAATTATTTTTTAGACTTTCTAGAGATTAAGATTTTGGAAATTCAGCGTTTCTAAAAATAGTGGTATCGCGAATACCAAGCCAACGAGGGGTAACACTAAGGTGACAATGGTAATAATCAAGGTCCAAAGAAAATACTTTCTGGTTTTTTCAACAGAGCGATATATCGCCTCAAGTTTTTGATCTTGGGTTTCAATTTTTTGCAAGATAATTTCTTCCATGTATAGAGGATTTATTTTTTAATAGAGTCCATGCTACGCCTTGAGAGGGGGTCTCCAATAATTTCTAGCACAAATTTAGTCTGTTGATATTGTATCATACAGTAGCCCCCTTTGTTTGTTTTCTATTTTTATAATAAAATAGCTTTACTATTTCTGAACACATAAAGTATACCAGCACTAGGGATATAATGAGTAGTAGGTGTTTTTTTGACGGCGGTACAAAGTTAAATACATTTTGTGCAAATTGAGTATACGGTAACCACAGAGTAGCGACAAAAGTAACTATACTCAAGTAGAGTAGGTATTTTGAAGGTTTTAGGGCCTTGAAAGACCAAGATTTCGTGCGTATCGAAAATATTAATGCCAACTCTGTCAGGACACTGCCAATAAACCAGTTGGTTTGCAATACTCCTGGTGAAATTCGATAGAATAAAGCGAAAAAGATAAAGTCGAAAATAGTGCTTACCACGCCCAGGATTATTGCCAGGATAATAATGTCTTTTACCTCATACTTTTTGGGGGAGACCAGTTCATCTTCATCAACACTGTCAGTTGATATTGAAACCATTGGGGCGTCAGAGAGTAGATTCAGCAGTAGAATTTGTGCCGGTAGCATTGGTAGAAAATCTATCAGCAATGAAGCCGTTGCTACCGCAAAAAAATTGCCAAAGTTTGAGGCAAGGGTTGCCGTAATATATTTGGTGGTATTGGCGAACACCTGCCTTCCTTCTTTGATGCCATCAAGGATGACCTCCAAATTTTTTTTGAGTAAAATAATATCAGCAGCTCCACGCGCGATATCAGATGCACTATCCACCACCAATGACACGCCCGCTATTTTGAGGGCTGGGGCGTCATTAATACCTTCGCCTAAAAAGCCGACGGTAAACCGTGTCCTTAATAATTCAATAATTTTGAATTTTTGTTCTGGTGAAACTCGAGCAAAGACCGAGTACTCGTCAAGACAGCGGTTTTGTTTGGCGGTATTCATCTGCTCCCACCGCCCTCCGCTCATTACCTTGTTTGGAGCACTAATCAACCCAATCTCATGCCCGACAGCACCGGCAACTTCTAGACTGTCTCCGGTGATGATGATAATTCGTACCCCCATCTTTCCGGCTTTGTGGATAGCCTTAAGGGAACTCGGTTTAATTGGATCAACAAAAGAAATAATTCCGGAAAAGGTGAAATCTTTTTCTTGCAGCATGTCTACAAGGGCTTTTTCTTCACCTCCATTTTTTTTGACCTTATACGCGAGCGCCAAAACTCGGTGACCCTGGGTACCCTCCCGTACTATCCAGTCGTTAATCTTTTTCTTTGCGGTGGTCTCAAGTCCAGCGCACAACTCAAGCACTGTTTCGGGAGCGCCCCTAGTGATGAGCACCTCCTCATGATTTATTTTGGCCAGAACGACATTTCTTTTGGTTCTCGGGTCAAACGGTTCCTCAGCTATTTTAGAGTTCTTGCGCAATCGTTTTTTTTGCTCGGTATTTAATGCTTGCTCAAGAGCAATATCAAATGGTTCGGTTTTGTGCTGTAGCTCAAAAGCTGACGCACTGTTTGCTAAAAATAATGCTTGCTCTGGATCATCCGAATACACATTAGCCAAGGTCAGTTCATTTTCGGTTAAGGTGCCAGTTTTGTCACTACACAAGATTTCAATACCCCCTAGGTCTTCAATTGCTGATAAACGCTTGACCACCACTTTCTTTTTTGTCAGACGATGCGCGCTTTTGGCCAAGGAAAATGTGATTACCAGTGGCAGCGCTTCTGGGATAACACTCACCGTTAAGGCAACCGAAAAAATAATCAGCTCTAGTATCTGTATCCCGTCTTGTTTAATCAAGACAGTCGCCAAGAATACAATCAGCAGTGTGAATCCAACCAGCTTTATGATAAATTTAGAAAAACGGGAAATGCCTTTTTCGAAATCACTAACTTTTTGTGACTCAGTGGTTAATTGAGCAATTTGGCCGAAGGTAGTATTTTTGCCGGTGGCCACTACGACCCCCACACCTTTCCCTTTCAAAACGTCGGTGCCGCAAAACACTATATTCAAAGCCTTGGAGTAGGTATCGGGTTGTTGCGCTAAGGCTTCTGCTTTTTTATAGACGGGGACTGATTCACCGGTTAAAATCGTTTCATCAATAACTAAATTACTTTGTTCACAGAGTCTAATGTCGGCCGGAACTTTGTCACCAGTTTCGATAATAACAATATCACCCGGGACTAATTGCGTGGAGACAAGCTGCTCAATTTTTCCCTTGCGCAGGACTTTGCTGCGTGGTTGCGTGTACTTATTGAGCAACGTAACTGTTTTTTCCGAACGGTATTCTTGGAAAAATCCCAGTCCGGTATTAATGAGCAAGAAACCGAGAATCATTACCGTATTAATGTGCTCACCCAGAAATATAGTTATCATCATCGCCCCCAG
>JAHFHR010000078.1 GCA_023246815.1 bacterium
CATCTATTGCTGCTGGCCAAGAACGAAACTGGGTACAAAAATTTAATTAAGCTCACAACCATCGCGCATCTGGATGGTTTTTATTATAAACCGCGCATTGATTGGAAATTGTTACAGCAGTACCACGAAGGCATTATCTGCACCTCGGCCTGTTTGCAGGGAGAAGTGGCCAAGAACATTCTCAACGGTGATATTAAAAAAGCTGAAGAAACCGCTCGTGCGTACGAAGACCTGTTCGGCAAGGGGAACTACTACTTAGAAGTACAACACCATCCGACGATTAAAGCTCAGATACAAGTTAATGAGGCGGTGTTTGGTATTGGGCAGCGTTTAGGGATTCCCGTTATTGCTACCGGTGATGTGCATTACATTAACAAGTCAGACGACTACGCCCAAGATGCGCTGGTGTGTATTCAGACCAAAAAAACGTTGGCCGATACTGATCGGTTATCAATGATGGGTGAGGATTTTTCTATGAAATCGCCGGAGCAGATTGCTGACCATTTTAAAGATCATCCAGAGGTACTGACTAATACCTTGAAATTGGCAGAACAGTGCGACATCACATTAAAACTTGGTGAGTCAGTACTGCCACATTTTGAGGTACCAGCCGGTAAAACTGACATTGGGTATTTGCGTGAATTATGTGAGGCTGGGTTACAAAAACGCTATGGTACGGTTACGGTTAGCCAGGAGATTCGTGAACGACTTGAATATGAACTTTCAATTATTGAAAAGACTGGATTTATTTCATATTTTTTGATTGTGGCAGACTTTATCAACTGGGCTAAAGATAACAAAATTGTAGTTGGCCCCGGACGTGGCTCGGCTGCGGGCAGTCTGGTTGCCTACCTTACTAACATTACGGACATTGATCCGTTGCAATATGATTTGATTTTTGAACGTTTTTTAAACCCCGAACGTATCTCCATGCCCGATATTGATACGGATTTTGCGGATACCCGTCGTGACGAGGTGATTAAATATGTAGCGAATAAATACGGAAGCGATCATGTCGCCCAGATCATCACCTTTGGTACGATGGCGGCGCGGGCCGCGATTCGCGATGTTGGCCGGGTGATGGGACTGCCATATGCCTATTGCGATAAAGTAGCCAAGATGATCCCCATGTTCGCGACGCTTGACGAAGCAATTGATGCGATTCCGGAACTGCAAGCGGTGATGCTTGATCCCGACGGTAAGCGCCTACTAGAAATTGCCAAGCGACTGGAGGGCTCGGCACGTCATGCCTCAACGCACGCGTGTGGCGTGGTGGTCACTCGTGAGTCCATGGATCACTATGTACCGCGTCAGCGTTCGCATCAGAATGAAAATGAAGTAGTAACTCAGTATGGGATGCACGCCATTGAAGACTTGGGACTCTTAAAGATTGATTTGCTGGGATTGAAAAATTTAACGATTATTGAAAATACTCTTGAGATTTTAAAAAAAGCGCGCGGCATTGATATTGCGATTGCAAACATTCCGCTGGATGATAAGGAAACATTCAAGTTGTTCCAGCGCGCGGAAACCACGGGGGTGTTCCAGCTTGAATCGTCCGGGATGCGACGCTACCTCAAAATGCTGGTGCCCACCGAGCTGGAAGATATTATCGCCATGGTATCGCTCTACCGACCTGGTCCGATGGAATTTATTCCAGATTACATCAAGGCTAAACACGGCAAGAAAAAGGTGACCTACCTTGACGCCAAGATGAAAAAGATTTTGGGAAAGACCTATGGCATTATCGTCTATCAGGAGCAGGTGATGGAAATCGCTCGCGAATTAGCCAGCTTCACCTATGGAGAAGCTGATGTACTGCGTAAAGCGGTTGGTAAAAAGATTGCTAGTCTCTTGGCCGAGCAGGAGGAAAAAATGGTGAATGGCATGGTACATAATGGTATTGAGAAAAGAATCGCTCAACAAATTTGGGACTACCTCTTACCATTCGCTCGCTACGGGTTTAACCGCTCACATGCCGCCTGTTACGCGATGATTGCCTACCAGACCGCCTATCTTAAGGCACAATATCCCGTTGAATTCATGGCATCACTATTGACCGCCGATCATGGTAACACTGATCGTATTGCCCTTGAAGTTGAAGAGTGCCGGCAGATGGGTATTGAGGTACTGCCGCCAGACATTAATGAAAGCTTTTCAACCTTTACGGTTGTCTACGACTCATTGGAAGTAAAGCAGGACAAGCAGAGTAAGAAAATTCGTTTCGGCCTTTCGGCGGTTAAGAATTTGGGTGAAAATATTATTCGTGAAATTATTAAAGAGCGTAAGACAAATGGGCCGTTTGTCAATCTTGAGGATTTATTGAGTCGGGTCAAGACTAAAGATTTGAATAAAAAGTCGCTTGAAGCGATGATTAAGTCTGGGGTACTTGATACGCTCGGGGAGCGCAGCCAGCTGTTGTACAACATTGATAAGCTTTTGATGTTTGTAAAAAATATCAACGATGAGGCGGATAGTAAGCAAGAGAGTTTATTTGGGATGATTGCCGCTGAAGCCGTGCTACCGAAGATATCACTTGATGCCATTGACTCGGCCACTGATAAGCAAAAACTCAATTGGGAGAAAGAGTTTTTAGGACTGTATGTTTCAGCGCACCCGCTTCAAGAATTTCATGACCATATTAAGCATAAGGTCGTGCCGATCAAGGATTTGCTGGATAAAGCGGCAATGACCAAAAGCATGATCCGAGTGGCCGGCGTAGTGACTAAGGTCAAAAAAATTATCACCAAAAAAGGTGAGCCCATGTTGTTCGCTCGTATTGAAGATGTCGGCGGTGGTATTGAAGTATTAGTTTTTCCCAATACCCTACGTGAACAAGCTGATGTCTGGCAAGAGGATACTATTATCATGATGAACTGCACACTCTCGGACAAGGACGGAGAAGTTAAGCTCATTTGCGATCGCGCCCTTCAGCTTGATAAATCAACAATTGCCGATGTTTTGTACGCGCTTGATCAAGCGACGGGTAACGAAAAGGTGGCAACACAGGTGCGTAAAAAGACGCTGGTGCGCAGTGCCTATGTCTTGATCCCACCGCAGCCGACGGAGGGGGTGAATCAACAGTTACAATCAATTTTCAAAAAATACCCGGGTACGTATCAACTGTTTTTGGCGGTTAAGAACGGAGATGGGTATAAAAAAATAATCACTGACTATCACGTTGATGGGTCTGAGCAGTTGAAGGAAGCGGTGACGCAGTTACTCGGAGAGCGGACGTTTACGGTACAAGAATCTTGAGTTTTTTGTTAGTGTTTTGTAGCCCCAAAAAAAATAATAGAAAAAGTTAGTCAAATACTTCCTCTGTATAGTATAATGTCTTTATGAATGGTGCAGGATTTATTTTACCAAAGTCATATCGAAATATTGGTTTCGGCTTTTTTGTAGTAGCACTTGCTGCCTTGAGTTTCACGGCGTACTTGATATGGGCTCATGTAACCATCGTCATTACCCCGCGTACTGGAACAAGTGATCAGGAGTTGCTTTTTAATGTTGCGCAGACTGCTGGTGACACGGCTTCGGCTGACACGTTGACCGTTCCCGGGAAAGTGCGACAGATTAACGTGGAAGGATCAGATAACTTTACGGCAAGCGGTTTAAAGACGTTGAATTCTAATGTGGTTGGCGAGGTGACCATCGTCAATAACTATAGTAAAGAGCAGACGCTGGTGGCCAGTACGCGTTTGGCGTTGCCTGATGCTCCGGACGTCATCGTCGTTAGACTCAATAGCACGGTAGTGGTGGCACCGGGTCAGCAAGTATCCGTCCAGGTGTATCCCGAGAACCCTGAAGTTTTTTCAAAACTTGAACCACAACGGTTTATTATTCCTGGTTTATGGGGGCCGTTACAAGAATTTATCTATGCTGAAAACAAGGCCGCGCTTTCTAAGGATGGCGTTACGGTAGCTGTGGTTACCGAAGAGGACTTTTCTCAGGCAGAGCTGACGCTGAAGGATAATTTATACCAGCAGGCATTAGCCGATGCTCATACTCAGGCTGAACCTCAAGAGGCGCTCTGGCCAAAACTGGTCACTACCACGGTTGGCGAAACAACTTTTGACGTAGTGGCGGGTGCTGAAGTATCAACCTTTCGTGGCACCATGAAGCTTGATGCCGTGGTGGTGCTCTTTGATGAGGG
>JAHFHR010000079.1 GCA_023246815.1 bacterium
AGAGGAAGGTTGACCAGACTAAAAATCCTGGAATGATTTCCAGAATTCTATACTTTATTGAGTCTTTCATGACCTTAATTAAAGCAAAAAAATAGGGTTTTGGCAAGCAAAAAAGCCCCTTACTTCCGCTTGGGGCTTTGTATGGTGCTACTGATAAACGCTTTTGAGTAAAAAATCTACTCTTGTTCGTTCGGGAAAGACTCTTCCAAGTTTTCCAAGTCAATTGACTTATGCTGACCAAATTCTGTGTCAACTTTTGTAACCACCTCGTCGTATGAAACGCCGATGGCTTCGCAGATTCGGTCAACGATGACTGAGATACCCATCTCTTGAATGGGGTCCTGTTCACGCTGTCGAAGTAGCACTTCTTCTGCATAAGTGCTATTAATGACGCACCGAACAACAAGCACGTCAAGACCCGTTTGCTTTACAACGTCTTCCTCCAGGATATTTCTTTCGATCATGAGTAGTCGTAATGCATCGCTCACTCGCACATCCCACTTCTGCATGACACGGCCCTCCTCAGGTTGTAAAGAATGTTAATTGCTACACCAAGGTACTACCCACCATATCATTTGGCTGATCAACTTCCATCAGCTTCAAAATCGTTGGTGCCACATCAGCCAACATTCCGGACGGTGTTACAATTGATAAATCCCCGTCAGCGCTATCAAGACCAGGGGTCAACGTTTTACCTTCAAACTTCTTACCTACCACAATAAACGGCACGGGATTGGTGCTGTGCTCCTTATCTACCTCCCCAGTTTGTAAATTGATCAACTCTTCGGCATTACCGTGATCAGCGGTTACCAAACTAACACCGCCCATATCTTCAACCACTTTAATAAGATCTCCAACATGCTTATCAACCGCTTCAATTGCTTTGACGGTCGCAGGGATCACGCCGGTGTGCCCGACCATGTCGGGATTGGCGTAGTTCACCACCACAAAATGATGTTTACCGGCTTTGATTTCTGGAATTAGCTTGGCGTTAATCTCAGCCACACTCATTTCCGGTTTTTGGTCATAGGTCGCGACCGCCGGTGAAGGCACCAGTAGTCGATCTTCGTTTTTAAAAGGATCTTCTTTACCACCATTAAAAAAGAAAGTGACGTGAGCATATTTTTCTGTTTCCGCGGCGTGGAGTTGATTGAGTCCGGCATCGGCGATAACGCGTGCCAGCGGATAATCAATCATATCCGGCGGATAGGCCACGTCAACCGGCAGATTCTTTTCATACTCGGTCATGGTGATAAAAGCCAAATCTTTGTACTCTTTGGCTCGTTTGAACTTATCAAAGCCTGGCACGGTAAAGGCGGTGGTCATTTGCCGAGCGCGATCCGCACGGAAGTTGAAAAAAATGACCACGTCTTTATCTTCAATGGTGGCAGTTGGTTTACCACCACTGGTAATCACGGTCGGGATAAATTCTTCGTCAAAATTCTCCTGCGAGTACGCTTCCTGAATTACCTGCACCGGATCTTCAGCAGTGCGCTCGGCTTTACCAGCTACCATTGCCAGATACGCTTTCTCAACACGATCCCAGCGGTTGTCACGATCCATGGCGTAGTAGCGTCCGAGCAGGGTGGCGATTTTACCAGTGCCCACTTCTGCCAACTTTGCTTGCAGCTGCTGAATAAAATCAAGCCCGCCATCACGCTTGGTATCGCGGCCGTCCAGCACCGCGTGAATATAGACTTCTTCGATTTGTTTTGCTTTACAAAAATCAAGAAGCGCGTAGAGATGATCTTGATGGGCATGCACGCCACCATTAGACACTAACCCAAATAAATGCAACCGTGAGTTATTTTTCTTCACCTGTTGTGCCGCTTTAACAAAAATTTTATTTTTCAAAAAACTGCCATCTTCAATAGACTTATTGATGCGCGGCAATGTTTGGTAGACAATTTTTCCCGAACCAAGATTCAAATGACCGACTTCAGAGTTACCCATCTCGCCCCATGACAAACCAACCGCTTCGCCGGAAGCCTGCAAAGTGAGGACAGGATAATGGGCAATCAAATAATCAAACACTGGCTTTTTTGCCAGCGTCACCGCATTGCCTTTTGACGGTGGCGCAATGCCCCATCCATCCATGATTACCAGTACGACTGGTTTTATAGCCATTGACTAATTAATTATTTTATACTACAAATATCTAACAACTCAACCACGGCTTCAAAAAAGGAGGACGGGCATGACTCATAAAATGAAGTTGGTCGTTTCATGGGTGGCACTGGTTGTAATGTTGAATGTATATACAGTCGTATGCTCCCTTGAAAACGTCATTTATGGTCGAAAGCTGGATGTTTTTATTTTCGTGTTTTCGACCATAAATGAAACCGTTAATGTTCTCAGCATCATCATTATTTTTTCCTGGATGATCCATCTAGCCCTACTACTCAGAGGAGCGGAACCTATAGAGGAGGGGGAAACTACTACTGATGACCGCTATGAGTCAAGATGAATAGTACAGGACACTTTTAATCTCCGATCGGCGACAACCATATTTGTCGCCTTTTTATTTAAAAAAGACAGGTGCCGGTCATTTCTTTTGGTTGCTTCACGTCAAGTAGTGCCAGCACCGTTGGTGCGACATCAGCTAAACGCCCTGCTGACAAGCGGCGCTTGCTGGCACGACGTTCAACAACAATAAACGGCACCGGATTAGTCGTATGCTCAGTATACATTTCTTTAGTTTCCAAGTCTAGCATTTTTTCGGCATTACCATGATCCGCGGTAACCACCAGCGCACCATCGCGCTGCAGTACCGCGTCGACTAATCTGCCAAGATTTTTATCAACCGCTTCAACTGATGTAATACAAGCAGCAATATTGCCGGTGTGCGCTACCATGTCAGGAATCGCAAAATTAATGGCGATAAAATCATAGTGATCAAGTTCCTGCAACACTCTGTTAGTAATTTTTTCGGTGGACATTTCTGGTAGAGTATCATAACGAGCTACGCTGGGTGAATCAATCATCACCCGATCCTCACCGGCTACCGGATCAGCGTAGCCACCATTAATAAAGTAGGTCACATGGGCGTACTTTTCTTTTTCCGCAATGTATAACTGTTTATGACCATGCAGCACCATCGGCAAGGTGCCGGTTAAGTCTTCAGATGGAAATGCGGTGATGACACTATCAAGATCCGGTCCAAAATCCGTCATTGCCACGAACAATAAATTTTTCAAAACTTTCTTACGTTTAAATCCTCCCGGATTGAGCGTATTGAACTCTTTTTGAACAAATGGCTTTGCCAGCTGTCGCGCCCGATCAGATCTCAGGTTAAAAAAAATCACCGCGTCATTATCTTTGATGGTAGCAATCGGTTTACCACCACGGACAATGACGTACGGCGGAATAAACTCATCAGTTTCATTACGGTTGTAAGATTGAGTGATCGCTTCTTGCGGACTACGAGCCTGCATCCCCTCGGCACTAACCATTGCGTGGTAGGCCGCACCCGTACGCGACCAATCTTTTTTGCGATCCATGGCGTAAAACCGTCCGGTCACCGTCGCGATCCATTCACCGCTGCGGGTTTTTTTGTCTTTACTTTCATTATTCTTCAGTGAACGCATCAGTGCTTCCATTGTCTTTAGTGCTGAACGCGGCAGCGAATCTCGGCCATCGGTAAACAGGTGGAGGTAGACATTTTTTATTTTTTTCAAACGAGCCCATGACAACAGTGCCAGTAGATGGTCCGGATCACTGTGCGCGCTGTGCCCGTTAGAAAGCATCCCCATGATGTGCAAATCTGATTGATGCTCGGTAACGTGCTTCAGCGCCGCGGTAAAGGCAGCATTTTTAAAAAATTGTCCGGTGTTAATGGACTTAGAAATCTGTACAGAATCTTGATCAACCACACGGCCAGCGCCAATATTCATGTGCCCGGCCTCTGAGTTACCTGCTTGTCCAGATGGCAGACCAACCTCAGGACCGGCCGCGGCTAATTGAGTATGACCATAGGTTTCCCAGAGGTTATCAAAAATTGGTTTTTTGGCCAATTCAATGCCATTAGCTTCACTTTTTGGGGCAATCCCCCAACCGTCCATGATAAGCAGGACCACGGGCTTTCTAGCATGTGCGGTTTTGGTAGTCATTACCGTTTGAGTTCCACTTCAATTTCCAGCA
>JAHFHR010000014.1 GCA_023246815.1 bacterium
GTGATGCTGTGGCTGCAGCGCGAAGAAGATGAGTCAAGCGAGTATCGCTTACCAGCCGACCAGCAGGGTAGTTTTACGTTTGTTGCCAGTAAACGGTTGGATGACGGCGTGTATAAACTGTGGAGCGCGGTGGCCAACGACAAGGGAGCGCAGAGCACTCTTTCTGACAAGGTAACTATCTATGTTCGACCTTCCGTTCTTAGTTCGGCCGCTTCAAAAGCTACCGTGTTTCTTTCGGTGGTGGTACCGCTCGTTTCTTTGGTGGTACTGTTAGTTTTACTGATGTGGTACTTCTGGCATAAATACCATGTGTTGCGGGGGAAACTTAAAAAAGAAGTGAGAGAAGCCGAGCAGAGTTTGCATCAGTCATTTAATAAGCTTCGGGAGGATATTCGTGAAAAAGTTAAGTTACTGGAAAAAACTCGGTCAAAACGTGAGTTGACTGTAGAAGAAGCTAAAATTGTCCGACAACTACGACGTGATCTAGATGAGGCTGAAAAAGTTGTGCGCAAAGAAATTGGCGATATTGATAAAGTTTTAAAGTAGTTGAGTAGTTGAGTAGTTGAGTAGTTGAGTAGTTGAGTAGTTGAGTAGTTGAGTAGTTGAGTAGTTGAGGTTTAAAAAAAATTGCTGAGAAGCAATTTTTTTTATTTTGTCATGCCCCCCCCCTCAAGCTGTTGGTGAGGTTTAAAGAAGTGGGCGTGATACAAAAAGGGAATGGTGAAAACCCCCACCAGCACTTTAACCCCCCAACCAAGAATCATTGCCGACAGTAATGTTGGAGTCGGGAGAATGCCAAAAAATGCGGTGGTAAAAAAAAGACAGCTATCTATAAACTGACCGCTACTATTTGCTCCAACACTACTGAGCCACAACAGACTTTTTTTATTGATTCGCTCTTTAATTTTTGAGTAGACGAGCACATTAGTGTACGAAGAGACGATATAGGCCAGCAGGCTGGCTACCATAATTCTTGGTGCAAAAGCAAAAAGACTACGTGCTGATTCATCAAGGAGTGCGCTTTGCGGCAACCCTTGATAGAGTAAGGTTAGTTGAGATAGTATGGTGAAAAAGACTACTAATGTAAATCCGGACCAGATTAGCCTGTACGATTTTTTTTTGTCGTAGCGTTCAATGTACAGCTGGGTTGCTAGAAAAACACAGGCATACAGTGGATTGCCGATATTTGTCACAAAACCGAACAAAGAGATGACTTTTGCCCCTAGCGTGCTAATGAGAACGAGGTTAATAATAACTGTTCCGACCAACCATTCACGGCCCAGGCGATACGCTAAATAGACAAAAAGAATATCAATAATCGTGACCGCAAAGAATAGTATTTCGTTACTCATAATGATATCATTGTATCACCATCTTACATTGTGAGCAAAGGGAAAACTTGGTATACTAGGTTTAGTGTTTTCCTTGTGGCCTGCCGCAGGGTGTTCGGTCGGAAAAGTTTTTATTGTTATGTTCCAAATTTTTTTAAAAAAAGTGAGAAAAACGACTTGGGAAAAAACGTTACTCATTGGTCTTGCGTTAGTGATACTTTTAATCTTTGCGCTGTTGCCAGATAATCTTAACCCTATTCTACTGGTTACTAATCATGACCCGCAAGGAAGAAATAAAGTGCTGACAGCGGCGCTTGTCCAAGAAATCAGCCAGGCCTCAAATAAAATCCAAGAAGTTGAATTTTCAGACACCTTAGCTCAATTTACACAGGAGCAGAATTTTTTTCACTTAGTAGGGTTGCTCGAGAAAATTAATAGTAAGTACAACTTTGATAAGCTGAGAGTTGTTAATAGTAATGGACTACTGTTGGCAAGTTTTCCTGATGTTAAAGAGCAAGGTAATAATGTTTATTTAACAACCGAGTGGAAGAACATTTTTTCACAGACTCATACTCAAACGTTATTTGGTCGAGGTACTCACTTTCCTCTTGTCTTAGTAACGAGCCAACCTATTATTCAGGATAACAGTTTGGTCGGCACTATTTTGGGGACATATTTTTTGGATAACGATTACGCCAAGGTTTTCCGAGATACATATTTTGACCAAGATGTTGACATCGTTTTTTATACACGGGATGAAGGTTTGGTCGGTAGTACTTTTACAGACGCTGATACGGTAAAATTGATGAATGCGTATCTTGGGATTGGTGCCGAGGATTTGCGCCTTGGAAAAGGTCCACTGTTGACACACCAAGGAGTTAAGTTTAGTGATGGCTATCACTATATTCACGATATTGCTCTTGATGACTCAGGTCAATATGGTGTTTTGTTAATTCATCCCTCTAGTCATCAATCAAATGTCATTGTCATTACGGCCATCGTCACTTTTTTATTTTTTTTGTTTCAGTTATATGTACACCGCGGTGTTCTAAAACATTCATGGAGCAGCAGACATTTTTTTTGGTTTATTATTATCACCTTTATTTTTTTCTTTTCTACTTTTATCATCTGGATTTATCAGACTGATAAAGCTTTTCTTGCGCTCAAACCATCACCGTATCTTATTTACAACTCAACACTTAAATTTTCTCCTGAAGCAACAGTTTTTGATAAGAAATTTGAACAAAGTATTGCACTGCAGTTGAATAGCGGTGGTGAATCGATCAACGCCGTTGAAGCCATTGTTCATTTTGACCCGACATCTGTTAGCGTGGTTGAGGTTGATACCACTAGATCTTTTTGCGACCCGGGAATGTTTTTAGAAAAAAGTATTGATGAACAAGCAGGAGTTGTACGCGTAACTTGTGTCGTGCCCAGCCCTGGATTCAGTGAATCGTCTGGCATCGTTGCTGAACTTTTGGTTCAGGCAGTTCGCGATGGAGCCTTCACGCTTACCTACGATGGCGAAACAAAAGTGCTTGCTCATGATGGTCTTGGAACCAATGTGCTGCGACTAGCTGAAAATGGAAGTTACCAAGCGATCACCGATTTTATTACCAACAGCCAAGCTTTTGTTTTTTCTATCACCCATCCAAATCAGGCCCGTTGGTATCACAATCCAAATATTCACATTGCCTGGCTGGCAAATCCAGGTTTTTCCTACCGCTATGCCGTTGACCAGCTGGCGGACACTGTCACATTGAATAGTACGAGTACAACTAATACCTATGATTTTTCTGTTAACAAAAGTGGTACCTACTATTTTCACATTCAACCGCTTAAGGTAGGAAAGCAAGGGGTTATTACTCATTACCCCATTCACGTTGACATTGACCCACCTGATAAACCTAAAATTCTAGCGAGTGCTCGTACGGTTAAGAGCGGCGATGTGGTGCGTTTAAACTTTTCCAGTCACGATTCATTAAGTGGTCTCCAAAAAACATTCTATGTAAAAATTGGCGATAGCTTGTTACTACCGGCTACGGCACCGTTGTTCATCCCTTTGGTTGAAAAAGGGCCAATAATTATTGTCGTTAGGGCATTTGACCAGGCCGGAAATTTTGGCGATTCTGCCATTAAGATTGAAGTAGAGTAGGAGGTAGTAGTATCGTACGAGGAATTTATTTTGTGTCTTTGATTGCTATGGCCGGTATCAGCATACACATCAGTCCGGCCAGCAAAAAGAGGAAGATGTGTTCCAGCGGTACGAATCTTAAAAAGACAAACGCGATAAAAGTGGCGATCAGGTATCCCGCTGGTCCGATGACCCGAAAGCCGTTGATAATACCAATATCTTTGACGTTTACTTTTTTGAAAAAATAAGTCTCAGTCATCACCTCAAGTAGCGCGGCGCCCACTCTGCTGCCAAAAAGAATAATCGCCCAGGCTAGGAAAGAGTCCGTTCGCACTAGAAAGAAGAACAGTATCGCGATGATCATGATACCAATACCCAAAATGGAAATTTCTTTTTCTCCAAAAAATCGATCCGCTAGTGTGCCTGCTGGCAACTGAAAGATAATGAATGGCAATAGCATAATAGTGAATAAAAATCCCAATTCAGTCCAGGAAAAACCAATCTGCTGGTGCAGGTAAATCGGAGCATAGAGTACCATAATGGCGTAGAAGTAGTTGAGCCCCAGCCTGAGACAGAAGACGTTGCGTAAATCTTTATTTTTTATCACCGAAAAGAAAGTATCAATGGGGTTGCGATCCTGATAGGACACTCTGAGAGAGAGTTGTTTTTTTTGAAATAGTAAAATAAGTATCGTTGGTAAGAGCAGACAACCGGCAATAAGGTAAAAAGTGCCGAAGTCAAAGCGTTCGGCGATTTGTCCCATTAAAATCGGTGACACCGCCCAGGCGGTATTGATGATCGTCAGAAACGTTGCCCGAATTTTACCAGTCTGACTGTTGGTGGTGATATTTTCTAGAAAAATATCTAGGTTAATGATCAGTAGGTTGAAACCAATATACTGCAACGTAAAGAAAAGCCCGACAATCAGTGCGCCAATCTGCTGCCGCAGCGCAATCATACTCAGACCGGTGATCAGTAGTACACAGATGGTCACCATCAGGTTAGAAAACCGCTTGATCAGTTGGTAGTACCCGAGCATCACCACCATGGCTAGGGCTGTAGCAATCGTAAAATACAAACCGACCTTATCAACGCCAACAATTTCTTCAAGAAATGATGACTGAATGTAGGTCGGCAGTGCCATAGCAAGGGCCCAGATGAACCCCAGCAGGTAGATTACCAAAAAATTTTTATGGTTGGCGATTATTTGTTTCATCAGTTTATTTATTCAGCATGTGGCAAAATAAATCCCACTGCCAACATCAGCGCCACTCCGATCAGTAACCAGATTGAGTACATCAATACTTTTTTGGCGTCGTTTTCATGATGGAGTTCAGGAATAAGGTCGGCCGTGGCGAGGTAGATAAAATTACCAGCCGCGAATGCCGCCATCAATGGTATAAATACTGAGAAGCTATTACCAAAGAAGAAAAATAGTATCGCTCCAATAACTGCCGTGAGCGCTACACCAACATTATAAATAATCGCGCGAGCTCGAGACAGGCCAGCATAGAGTAAGATGCCAAAGTCGGATATTTCCTGGGGAATTTCATGTAAAATGACGGCCGCGGTTACCGTAATACCAGTTTTTATGTCCAGCAGAAACGCACCCGCAATTAAAAATCCATCAACTAGATTGTGTAACGCATCACCGCTTAAATTAAGGTAAATCAAGTGCCTTTTACCTTGCTGAGTCGTTACGGACTTTTTTTTATGTGTGTCATGAATGTCCTCTTGACAGCGGCAATGATGCCAGTGGAGGGCTTTTTCAAAAAGGAAGAAAAATACAATACTGCCGAGCGTTACCCCAAGTATCAGCTGCGGTTCAAATGTGCTTTCCTCAAGTGCTTCGGGTAGTAGATCTAGAAATGAAACGGTGAGTAGTGCTCCAGCTGCTAGGCTAATGAGGGGTTTTAGGGGTGGTGTTTTTTGATCTTCTTGGTATACAATCAGTATCCCAACAAGTGAGATGATACCGACAATGGTCGTGGCGATAATAATGGGAATCAGCATAGCTATAAAATATTACAACCACTTTTCAGCTTCTGCCACCGTTTCAAAAAATTGCACTTCGCTTTTGTGTGCAAAATTAATTGCCATATTGGCAAAGGCGCGAGGAATAGCGGCAGCATTGATAAACGCAATTTTGTTAAGATGGGGATTTTGCATCAGTCCGGCGTAGATTTTGAGCGCTGCAGGCGGTGAGGTGCCAGCTTCAGTCATATCAACCAACACGTCAAAGGTTTTATTAGGATGCTGGTCAAGTAGCGCTAGTGTGGCAGCGCGGAACTCCTTGGCCTCTGTTTCGCTTGAATCGCCAATGAAGCGAGCATGTATATGGTTATCGTGACCAATCTCAACGGTGTGTTTCATGTGTATTATGAAATTATAGCATTAGCAATTTGTCCAACAACATAGCCGATCGCCGCCGCGACACTTCCCAGAATCAGCACTTCCGCTCCGGCGCGGACGACATTACGTTTGGTGAATTTGGTAGTAGCCGCGCCGAGACCAAATAGTCCTATTAATGTAATGATAATTGATACCACCAGCGCCTGTGAAATGGGGAGTAGGACGTAGGGCAGTAGAGGAATGCTACCGCCGATCATGTAAAAAATAAACATAAACGCCGCGTCGGCAAAAGGTTGCTCTGCCTTGTTGGGGATGATACCCAGCTCGCGGTAGGCCATTTCTTTGAGCATCAAGCTTTTATCGTTGGCCGCTGCCGCTGCCATCTGGTTGGCGAGCTGGGTCGGCCAACCGTCACTCGTATAGAGTTTAGCCAGCTCTTTTTGTTCGCCTTGTGGGTAGTGTTCAATTTCCATTTCCTCTTCTTTTAATTTTCGCTCGTCCATTTCGCGCACCGATTTACTGGATAGAAATGAACCAACGCTCATCGCCGTAGATTCTACAAAGATAATAACAAACCCGGCAACAATAACCGCGAATTGATTTTGGGTACCGGCCGCAATGCCGGTCAGTGCGCCTAATGTTGAGACCATGCCATCCTCAGCACCAAAAACAATCTCGCGCAAGCTCTCGGAGATTTTTGATTGTTGGTGGTGAATAAAGTCTGAGCGTTTTGGGGAGTGTTCGTCCATGAGTTTAGTATACCAGAGAATGAGTTTTTTCCGCTACCATGGTTGTTTTTCTCTCTTGTTACTTTTTTAAAAAAAGTAACCAAAAAGCGTGGGGTGACAACTCGCCTTCACGCTCATGATACCTCGTATTTCGCGCGTTGGGCTCGGTGTCACCCCACACCCCAACGACGTACCGAGGGTACCATTTTTAGTTTAAAACAGCGTTACCTTAGGAGTTCAATTGTTTCAGATACTGATTAATTGCTTCAAAAAATCTTGGCTTATGTTCCTCCGCAATTTCTTGACCAGCAGGAAATACCTCATTGAGCGGATTGATTTTAGTTCCGAATTTGACCATCTCATAGTGCAAATGCGGTCCGGTGGAAAATCCAGTCGATCCCACATAGCCGATAGTGTCACCTTGCTTTACTTTTTGTCCAACTCGGACAGCTATTTTTGATTGATGAGCGTAGTTGGTGCTGTATGTTTCGTTGTGGCGAATGGTTACAAAATTGCCGTATGGCCCGTTCCAGCCAGCGGTCACTACCGTGCCGTCGCCGACAGCACGGATTGGTGTACCAGCCGCGGCGGCATAGTCAATGGCTCGGTGTCCGGTGGCGACATCAAACGCCTGCACATAGCGTTTGCCGGTAGTAAAACCTGATGAAATGTAGCGATAGGCAACAGGGGCTTTTAAGAAGATTTTTTGTACCGAACTTCCTGCTTCATCAAAATAGCCTTTATTTTCCTCGGACTCTTCAAAATAGAAGGCGTAGTAGGGCGTGTCGGCATTGGTGTATTTTCCAGCCAGAATGCGGCCAGGCATAGCGTAGGTGCCGTCACGGTACCGTTCCTCATAGATAAATTCAAAGGTATCACCTTGTCGGACATCAAGTGCAAAATCAACGCTCCATTGAAATACTTCGGCTAAATCAATAATTGCTCGTTCATCAATGCCAGAATCTAGTGCCGCGGCATACATCGAACTGGTGATTGTAGCCGATGACTCCTTGATACGAATTTCGTAGGGGATTGGTATGCGTTGAGCGATCCATGTTGTACTTGAAGCTGTACCGGTTGCTGTCACAAACAGTTCTTCTTCTGTATCAATTTGATATACCACTTGCGTTAGAGTATCGGTTGTTTTATCAAAGCGCAATTCAAAATTTCGGCCAAGTCTAATACTTGATAGATCGTAGACGTCGTGTGCCGCGTCAAAAATTGTTTGGGCTAACGCTGGTGTGACGCTCGCATCTGTCATGAGCGTACCGTAGGTTGACCCCTCAGTAATAGCTATTTGTTTGCTGTAGGTAGTAGACTCGGCTTCAAGTTTGGTAGTAGTCAGTGAAGAGAGGACTGTGGTCTCTGAAGCCATGATTTGCCAGACAAAAAATGTCGCTCCTCCAAGAACGATCGTTGCCCCAAGTAGTAGTTTATTTATTTTCATAGCACTAAGTAGTGTAGCATATTGAATGGGATTGACAATATTTTAGACTTTTTTTTGTTTATATTAAGCGCAAAAAAAATCGCTGATGAGCAATTTTGGAATACCGTTGCGGGAAACAGGTTTTAGTATGATGACATTTTTTTATTCAGTAGATACGTCATGATGTATCTACCTATACTGTAGCCAATCATGCCGACTACGAGATCCCAGACAGTATCAAGTGGTGTTTCTGGAACAAATATAATCCCATTAGTCAACAATTCAAAAAACTCATAGATAACCAAGAGTCCAAACACGATAAGTGCAGCAATTTTTTTGCGGTAGTATCGGCGAAACAACGCACCAAGAAAGATTCCCGACAACAGATGAACTCCTGACCAGTAGTCAATATAGAGCAGTGGTACGTCAACCAATGGTTGTCGCAACAATTGTTGAAGTGCAGTTTCAAATGGTAGTGTGCCCATACATAGATTATGATGGAATAATACCGAGGATCACATCGCCAATCGTGATAGTGCTAAAAATGCCGAAAAATAGAAAAATGATCATGAGCACCATTTTGCGAAACCAGTGTGGTCGTAGTATTTTTGGTAGCAATTTGTGGTTGGTCCAGTTAACCAGTCCAATGTGCACAAACATTGCCACCGCGTTAATCACCGCGCCCAGTACGATTAAAAATCTAGGTTCTGAAATATTAAACAGAAACAAAGCAATGCCAAACATAATCTGTGCCCACACAAAGGTAAAGTAAATCTTTGACAGATTCACCGGTTTTCCGTGATCCACTTTTTTGAGCGCGACATTTTCCGCCATAATGCGTGAGGTGGAATCCATTACCCCCAGTTGTGTTTGAAAGAGCATCACCGCTACGACTAGTAAAAAGAGTATCCCGACTAGGGGGGTTACTTGTTCACCAATAATGACGCCCTCGTTAATCACAAAAGAAATTCCTTGGGCATTACTGCTCAGTCCAAAAGTGGTACTAAATGCTAATACCATCAGCACTGAAATTCCGACAAACCCGACCAGCCAAAATACCAGCAGGTGTTCCAGGTTGATTTTTTTCCACCACGCTTTAAAGTTTTTGATATTTTCGTCAGTAAGTTCAAATGATTCACCGGTGAGTTTGATTTCTTGTTTGTTCTTTATATTTTTAAACAGTCCAGAAATTTTTTGTGAGTACGCACCCATGCCGTAACCTTCTTCTTTGATATAAATTGATTGGGTCAAGTTTAGATTACCGCCAGCGCCAGAGTAGGCAAAGGCGGCCAGCAATGTCGCAAGCGATAAACCAGCTGGTACGAAAGCATACCCATCGCCAATCCCCAGTAGCCCTTGTCCTAGGGCAGTCCAATCAGTTTTGGTGGTTAGCACCGCGGCCAGCACTATCACAAACGGTATGCCAATGGTAATGATGGTTTTAGTAATGTTTTCCATCGTGCCATACACGGTTCTACCAGCGCTTAACATAAAACCAATGATCAGCAGGAGTCCAATTGCAATCCAGCGAAAATCTTCAATACCAAACACAAAACCAAATATGGCCGCCGCCGCCGCGACAATGCCCGGCAGCCCAAACCCCAAAAACGTTGAGAGAATGAACCAATAGGCTGCCCGCGGAAAAATTTTGTTGATGCCGACAAACACGCTTTCGCCCTTGATCAGGGCGTAACGCTCAATTTCCATGTTAATAAAAAATTGAAAGGTGATGCCCAGCAGCGCTCCCCAGGCAATACCGAGGCCATAATTTGAGCTTAAAAAAGGCCACAGAATGACCTCACCGGAACCAAGCCCAAGTGCGAGTATAATAAAACTGGGGCCCAGTAATTTCCTGAATGAGATCGGCTTTGGAAATGGTTTATTCGTTGGTACCTGGCTCATAGGTATAGTGTACCATACAATAAAAACCCCGGTTACCCAGGGGTTTTTATTGGTAGTAATCTTAAACTAACGTACTTGTGTTATTTTTCCCAGAATCGTTTGACTAGTTGCCAACCGTATTTAGCAACCACTAAAATAATGGTTAGATAGAGTATATACTGAAACATGAGGAATAGCAGTGCCACTAGGTTAATGGTGATGTCCTGAACGGTCTGATTGATATCTTGGACAAATGCCTTAATTGCTTCTTTCCAAGAGTCTTTAAGATCATCCCCATCAATGAACTTATTTTCACTAATGTTGACGTAAAAGTAGGTGTAGTTGAGTCGGTCGAGTTGTTCAGCTTTGGCGCGGCTCAGATATTCAAGTTGGGTCGTGGTATTGATCCGTTGTTGAGTCAGGCGTTCAATGATGCCGATCTTACTGTCAATAATTTTAGTAAGACTCTCAACATCTTGAGTTCGGGTAGCTAGCGCGGTGATGTCATCATAGGCAGCAATAGCGTTTTCTAAGGTTTCATTGATGGAGTCTAATTGGCGTTCTAGAATTTCGGTTTGGCTAGTAAAATCTTCAATCTGTTGTTGAATAGTATAGGTATTCTCGGCCAGTTCTTTTGGATTAAGATTTTCGATGACACTGAGGATTTCGGCAACGTGATCCTGAGCGACTTTGAAGGTATAGTCACAACCATGATCATACTGATTAGCTTGCTCAAAGATGACGTATGCTTGTTTTTTCAAGTCAGTGATTGTAGTACAGGTCGGTTGTAAATTTCTTGTTTCAATAGTGCTTCTATACTCAGTAACCTCAAACTGCTCAGCGGTATCGCCGGTCGTACCCCCGGTTCGTGGTGGTTCTGGCGAAGTAATAACATTGCGCTCTGATAAAGCAACACCAGCGTCTGCACCATAACCAAATCCTGCTTTGCCATATGACTCAGCCTGATCGTAGTAGGCCGGTGATCCACTAACTGATCTTTGTTTGTTCAGTAGCGTTTGAACTGAAGTGCCAGTCAATTGTAACGCGAAAGCGCCAACCACAATAACGATTAACGCTAGTCCAGCTAGCTTAAGAATATGTGTCATGGTAAGTTTTTTTAAAAAATCCATAGGGCGTGGCATAGAAGTTATATGTTAGGGGATGAGTATACCTATTGTATCAAAAAATAGTTATGATGACTACAGATTGATCTGTGCTGCGGTCATTGTTTTTCTAATTTGCTGATACCATACATAGTATCCTTCTCCAGTAAGATGAAGCCTGTCAGCCGCGTAGTATTTTTTAATGTCTTGACGATAGATATCTTCTTTTTTTTCTAAGAATAAATTAACAGCGATTACATCATTGGCAATCGCCACTTTTTTGAACGCCGCCAAAAATGTTTTAGCGCGCGCGGTGTAGATCCAAGACAAGGGCGGCATAAATATCGGCGCGGCGCCGATATTACCTGATGTCAGTAGAAGCACATTGTTTGAGTATTTTTTTGCGTCTTTGAGCAAGGTGTCCATCTGTTGTTGAGTGGTGGCAAGAGGGGTGAAGTAGATAATATCATTGGCACCAGCATGTAGGATTACCAAGTCAAAGCGGCCAGTCGCAGTATTGAGCATGTGCCTGATGTTTTCGATTTTTGCGCCGTTTTTGGACAGGTTTACAATTTCAGCGGCAGGGAAGTCGCGGTGGAAATAGCCGGCGGTTGACTGTGCTGGTGTTTCCGCACCGGTACCATAGGCGGTGCTGTCACCGACAATCAGTATTCGTTGCGTTGGATTTTCCAGAGCAAAAGCAAACGGCTGAGTATTTCTGGCAATCATTTTACCAGTTGCTACTCGCCATCCAAATACGGTTACGTAGAGCACGACAATAACGAGCGTAATACTAATACTGTAGACTAGCCAGTGTTTCATAGTGCAGACAGTAGATTAACTTTTTTAGCATATCAAAAAATAGCTATTTCGGCTATTATAGTCTTGACAAAATCGTTATTTCTGTTATAGTAAGGCCACATTAATTTGTAGAAGGAGGGTCTTTTCCAATGTGAGGAAAGGGTTTGTTTTTTGACAATACAAAAAGAAGAAGGAGAGGATTCGATGCCTTTGGACCGACGAGCAGTGGCAGCATTCTTGCTGTTTGTAGTAGGATTAGTGTTTATCGGGGTTTTTTTATCGGGCACAACAGCAGGTGTGCCCGAAATAGCAGGGCCGAATATCCGCGCCGAGTTCTTGATCTTCGTGATCACACTACTCGGTGTGGCGTTACTACACCATCACACCTTACACGTGGCGCTGGTCGGACTTGCGGCAACCCTTTGCCTTAAGTTCGGGTTTGATGACCACTTCCATTTTGTTGAGCATATAAATCACGAATGGAAGATATTAATAAATCTGTTCGGGTTGTTGATTGGTTTTGGAGTGCTTGCTAAGCATTTTGAAGACACTAACATTCCGGCATTGATTCCCCGATATTTACCCAATGACTGGCGTGGTGGGTTCATGCTACTGCTATTTGTCTTCATTTTGTCCAGTTTTTTAGACAACATCGCAGCTGCTATGATTGGAGGTACTATCGCCAAAGAGGTATACAAGGACCGTAACACGGGAATTAGTCGCGTCTACATCGGGTACTTAGCGGCTATCGTGGCTGCAAGTAATGCCGGTGGGTCAGGTAGTGTGGTTGGTGACACCACCACAACTATGATGTGGATCGCCGGCGTGCCAGCAGTAGAGGTGTTATGCGCTTATGTAGCTGCAATTCCAGCATTTGCTTGTTTTGCCGTTGTTTGTTCGATAAAACAACAAGCGTTCTGGCCCATTCAAAAGGATGAGGTCAATCACCATCAGGTTGACCTCGGTCGACTCGCAGTAGTTGCTCTGATTCTGATCGGAGCAATTGTTGCCAATGTGGTGTTGGATTTCCCGGCGGTTGGTGTTTGGCTGGCTATCTTGATTGGCTGGGGCTTTTACAAGATGCCGTGGGAAGAAATACGCCACGGCCTTGGTAACAGCATTTTTTTGCTGGCGCTGGTGACCTGTGCATCACTAATGCCAGTGGATCAACTGCCGAAGCCATCAGTCTTAACGACATTTAACCTGGGGCTCATTAGCTCAGTGTTTGACAACATTCCTCTAACTAAACTTGCCCTGGATCAGGGTGGGTACATTGCGGCGCTGCTGGCTTTCGCAGTTGGGTTCGGTGGCTCGATAACCTGGTTTGGGTCGTCGGCCGGTGTTGCACTAGCTAACTTATTTCCGCAAGGGAAGTCGGTGATTGCCTGGGTATACCACGGCTGGCCGATTGTGATTGGATATGTGGTCGGGTTTTGGACACTCCACCTCTTTCTGACCATCCTTAACCATGTGGTTTAACGCTATACATTAATAAATCGCCGCCCCCCGTGCATCTGCATGGTGGGTGGCTTTTTTTTATAAAATCACCCCGCCAACTGCGAGGTGATTGATGTGAATAAATTTTTTAGACTATGGGTATCTGATGATCAGCGACTGGTGTTTCATCGAGGCTAAGCGTACGCATTTTTTTTGTGATCCAAAAGTATCCAATACTAGCGGCAATGACATTTCCTGCGATAATTGAGAGCCAGATCGCGACAATCGGAAAGTGGAATACTTGCGTGAGTACATAGCTCAAAGGAATAGAGATCACAAAAAATCTGATGAAGAAAATCCAAAATCCGGGCCATGATTTACCAATAGCTTGAAAAGCACTTGCCTCCACCATCATTGCTGACAAAAATCCATAGCTTAAAGCCACGGTGTGTAAATACAGCCGTGCATATGAGGTAACTGTCGGGTCGGTGGTGAACACTGCAATAATCTGGTTGGCAAACACTGCCGCTACTACCCCAAGTCCGGCCGCGGCGGTAAAACCGTATTGCAAGGCTTTATTAAATGCTTCTTTAGCTCGTTCGATATTGCCAGCACCAATATTTTGACCGATCATTGCCATTGCACCAACCCCAAATCCAACCGCCGGTAAAAACGCGAAAAATTCTATTCTAAAACCTAAGCTAAATGCCACCGTACCCGGTTCCATGAAACCAGCAAAGGTAATAAAGGTT
>JAHFHR010000080.1 GCA_023246815.1 bacterium
CTGATACAGTAGTACGTTTTAAATCCGATCGTTTTAACCCTGAGGTTATCAAAAAACACGCACAGCAGTTTAGTGTTGAACAGTTTAAGCAACAGATGATGGGCTTTATTGAGACGCAGCTTGAAGAAAAAAAACAAAAAAGATTAAATATGTAAAAAAAATGCTCCAACGGGAAGGTCGGAGCTATTGTTAGTAACCATGAAAATCGGTATTGACGCTCGCTGTTTGTGTGAAGCCCGCTACTCGGGTATCAGCGAGTATACCCACAATTTGGTAAAACATCTCATCAGTATTGATCAACAAAATCAGTACATTTTGTTTTACAACGCCGCCAAAGCTGCACGAATGCCTGCGCTTACCGGACCAAACGTTATACATCGGTCATTTCGCTACCCAAATAAAATTTTTAATTTGGCCTTACGATTTTTCAAATTCACTAGCTTGGACCAAATGATCGGCGGAGTAGATGTGTTTTTGACGCCAACATTTTTATTTACCAATATCTCAAGTGATACCAAAAAAATACTGGTAGTTCATGATTTAAGCTTTGAACTCTATCCGGAATTTTTTACTCCAAAACAGCGGTTGTGGCATACGTTAATTAATCCGCGTCAGATTGCTCAGCAGGCGGATATTATTATTGCAATTTCTGAAAATACCAAGAGTGATGTTGTCCGGATTTATGGTGTGACTCCGGACAAGGTGCAGGTTATTTATAACGGAATAGGGGATGAATACTTTACTCGGCCTACTACTGAAGAAGTTGAGCGTGTTACGAAAAAATACAAACTCCCAGCGCGGTATGTTTTTTTTCTTGGTAATCTTGAACCACGAAAAAATGTCACTACGCTAATACAGGCATTTGGTCAGCTTACTGATTCAACGGTGGAGCTGCTCATTGCCGGCGGACAGGCGTGGAAGTACCGCAACGTATATCAGGCTTGGGAACAGTCACCAGCGCGATCCCGTATTCGGTTTCTAGGATATGTTGATGCGGCGGATAAACCGATGCTGTATCAACAAGCAACAATGTTCGTCTATCCTTCGGTATTTGAAGGGTTTGGATTGCCGCCGGTAGAAGCCATGGCATCTGGGACGCCCGTTATTTCCAGTTTCACCTCGTCACTGGTTGAGTCGGTCAGTGATGCGGGCCTATTGATTGACCCTAATAATATTACTGAACTCACTCAAACAATAGGGACGTTGCTGACTGACGAGAAACTTCGTTTGGAATTAAGTAGCCGCGGCAGAGCCCATGCTGAAAAATTTCGCTGGCAAACAATCGCCCAAAAAGTACATACCATGATAACTTCATGAGAATCGGCATTGACGCACGAATGTATGGAGCTTCGGCCACCACTGGCTTAGGAGCGTACCTCAAATATCTTACTGATGAATTGTTTAGTATTGATCACGAAAACGAGTACGTGCTGTTCATGCGTGAGCCTGCCTATAGTATATTCCAACCGCCACATGCCAGAGTTTCAAAAGTATTGGTTGATATCCCTTGGTATAGTTGGGTCGAGCAATACAAACTACCCTTTGTATTGCTCAAGTATAAACTTGATCTAGTTCACTTTCCTCATTTTAACGCGGCAATTTTTTATCCAAAAAAATTCGTGGTGACCATCCACGATATCACCCCTAAATTTTTCCCTGGACCTCGGGTCAAACGGTCTGTTATGCGAAAATGGGGGTATGAAACCGTGTTTCATCAAGCTACCAGACGGGCAAAAAAAGTAATTACCGTTTCAGAGTACACAAAACAAAATATTATTAAACATTTTGGTGTTGCTGAATCCAAAATTATGGTCACGCCCCTTGGTGTTGATACTCAACTGAAGCGAGTCACTGACCAAGACATACTTAATGGGCTTAAAAGAAGATTAGGTGTCACGAAACCAGTAGTGCTATACGTTGGAGTTTGGCGCGATCATAAAAATATCCCCGGCCTAGTGGCTGCCTTTAATCAGCTTAAACAGCAAGGGAATGATATCCAATTAGTATTGACTGGAGAACCAAACCAAAATTACCCTGAAATCAGCGACGCCATCAGTCAGTCACCATTTCGTAGTGATATCATTACTCCTGGATTTGTAGCTGACACTGATTTACCCGCGCTCTACAGTAGTGCTAAGGTATTTGTGCTACCGTCGTTTTCTGAAGGGTTTGGTCTGGTAGCACTGGAAGCGATGGCCTGTGGTACTCCGGTAGTTGCCGCCAATACTACCAGCCTACCGGAAGTACTTGGTGATGCCGCGGCATATGTTGACCCTGTAAATACTCAAACACTTACCGAAGCAATCACTAGCATACTTCACGATACCCACCAGTACCAGATGTTACAAGCGCGGGGATATCAACAAGCACAGCACTACCGTTGGCGCGACACTGCCAAGCGCACGCTTGACGTTTACCGCTTAGTATAGTTTGTGGTATAATAGATCGACTTCTGTGTAAAACTCAAGGAATTTACAAAAGATTTTTTATTCACCTGCCCAATGCCAAAAGCTTCTATCAAGACAACCGATAAGACAACTGAGAAAAGTGAGAAAAAGAAAGGCACACCCCGATCCAGCGTGGTGCATGTGAGCATGAGTGCAACAAAAAAATCCGCCCATGTTGTTAACTTACGAAATCCTCACGAAACGCGTTTTACGGAAGCAATTAAAAAAAACATCCCAAACACCGGATCAAGCTCCGGTCGGCTACTGTCGCTACCCACAACGCCGCGCCCGGTAGCAAATCCGAGCCATAAACTTGGCGTTAATTTTATCAGCGCAAAATTTTCTAAAAAATCAGCGCCACTAGCACCCACAACAGGTGCACCAAAACGAGCACAGCCGCTGCTCATGACTGCTGAAGGCGTGGAAGATATTTTTGCGTTACCACAACCATCACCTGCTATCGTTGCCGCTCCGGCGGGGTGGGGAAGGCGAGTTGCCGCCTTTGCGTTCACCTTGATTTTACTAGTGCTGCCGCTACAAGCATTTACCTACTATCAATCATTACAAAGCACCAAGGACAGAGTACTACTCGCCACTAACGAAGCAATTGATAGTCTCAAACAAGGGGAGCAAGCGGCAACCAGCTTTGATCTTATCGCTGCCCGCGGCAGTTTTGCTGATGCTGAAGAGCATTTTGTCCTTGCACAACATGAGATATCAGCACTCAATACGCTAACCGCGGACATTATCACACTGATACCGAGTCAGAAACGTTCTATGGAAACCGGATTGGCGCTTTTGGAAGCAGGGGAAATCATCGCCAGTACCGGTCAATTACTCATTGACAGTAGTAGCTATTTTGTGAATCAAGGCACGGTTGAGAGTTATTACCAATCACTGGTACTGTTTGAAAAAGACGTAGCGCAAGCCAAGCGTCAATTCAGTGAGGCAAAACAAAAAGTGCTCTCCGTGGATGCCGGCTCAATTCCTGAAGAGCATCGTGCTACCTATCTCAAAGTAGTGAGCGATGCCAATACGATTGAAGCTGGGCTTGAGAATATTCACTCAATTTCCGTAGCCTTATTAAAAATACTGGGCCATGAACAGTGGCAGCGCTATTTATTGGTGTTCCTCAATAACAATGAGCTGCGGGGTAGCGGCGGATTCATGGGTAGTTTTGCGCTACTCGATATTGACCGCGGGCGCATTAAAAACCTGGAAGTCCCCGGTGGTGGCACCTATGATGTTCAGGGGCAACTTGCTCCAAAGGTGATTGCCCCTGAACCACTTCACCTGATCAACGCGCGGTGGGAGTTTCAAGACGCAAACTGGTGGCCTGATTTTCCAACAACCGCCAAAAAATTACAGTGGTTTTACAAAAATACCGGCGGACCAGCTGTTGACGGCGTGATTACCCTCACCGCTAGTGTTATGGAAGACCTACTGGCCGTGGTTGGACCAATTGAAATGGAAGAGTATGGCAAAACCATCACCGCGGAAAATTTTGTCACAGAAGCCCAAACCTACTCAGCGCTTGAGTATGACAAAGAGGAAAATCAACCAAAAAAACTGATTGCTGATTTGGCACCAAAATTGCTTGAGCGTGTCTTTGCTGTTGATCAAG
>JAHFHR010000015.1 GCA_023246815.1 bacterium
GTCTGTCCTAAAACCACAGCGTCACGTTGCATAATTTGACTGCGAATACCGAATATCACTACCGCATTCGCACTGCCGATGAAATCGGCAATACAAGCGTGAGTCCCGACAATACTTTTACTACGGCTTCCATCGCCTCCGGCCAGGTCAATTTGACGAATCCTGAAACCAACACAAATCTTGGTGACGCGAATCTTTCTACAGAAGTCTTAATCTCCGGAGTAGAAACCGCTTCTGTCTCGGCAAATAGCGTGACTATTTCTTGGACGACTGATCTCCCATCCGACTCGCAAGTGGAATATGGAGACAGCCAAAATCTCGGATCACTTTCCACGATCAATACGACACTTACCACATCTCACTCCATCACCCTCTCCAATCTTTCGGAAAACACTAACTATATCTTTCGAGTTAAATCAAAAACAGCAGGCAGCTCTGTCGCTGTTACTTCCGGTTTACATGAATTTACGACACTCACTCATTCGACACCAGTCATCGCTCCGGCCAATGTAAGCGCGGTCGCGTCTTCAAACGTTACCGCCTCCGGCGCGACGATTACCTGGACGACTGATAAAGGCGCAACGTCTGAGGTAGAATATGGCTTGAGCACGAGCTATGGAGAACAAAGCACACAGAATTCTAGTCTCACTATGTCCCATTCCGTAGTGCTCTCCACGCTCGATCAACAGACAACATACCACTATCGCGTCAAGTCAACCGATTCAGCTCACAATGTGACATTCTCGGATGATCATACGTTTACGACACTATCAAACAACCAACAAGTGTCTGCTCCTATCGCCGTACCCACTCTTTTGGTGGGAGGATATGACCGATCATCGGCCGCGCTCGTTTGGCACGTAGCTTCGGACAATGCCGATGTCTCGCTCGAATATGACATCCGCTATAGCACAAGTCCGATAACAGAGGGTAATTATGCGAATGCAACCGAAGCCCAACTTACCCCGGTGTACCACAGCGATCTTGATCCGCAGGGTACAGAGCGCGAATACATTGTTGCCGGACTTAATTCAAACACGACGTACTACTTCGCCATCAAATCAAGACATCAGCACAGCGACTGGTCATCTATTTCCAATGTCGTTTCAGCAAAAACTACGACTAGCGCGAGCGTGAATACCGAGACGCCTCAAAGCGGTGGAAGTCCTTCGACAAGCTCAGGATCTTCGAGCGGTGGTTCCTCGGTTGTGAGTACTGGGTATGGTAGAGGATCAGGCGGCAGTGCGGCATCAAGCTTTGAGCCCACGACACTCAAAGCTGAACCAGCCAATGGCCAGATTGTTTTCGAATGGAATAATCCCGGAGAAGCAAACTTTGTACGCACGGTGATCGTCCGTAAAGAAGGCGGTTACCCGACATCTCCCGGGGACGGGCAGACGTTATATGAAGGTCGTGGGCAGACATTCACTGATACAAATGTTACGAATGATACAACATACTACTACACTCTCTATTCCTACAATCACTCAAAAACATATTCCTCGCCGGTTCGGGTATCTCTCGCTCCCAAAGCCGGAAATGACCAAGTGAAATTCAATGAAACCGGATCAATCATTCCTTTCTCTCCGGTCATGCACTTTACCCGTGTGTACAAACGCGGAGATAAAAATGTTGAAGTCGAGCATCTGCAGGAAATTCTTGCGCTCGAGGAAGTATCATTCCCGGAGAATCGGGTCACTGGCTATTTCGGTTCAATCACTGAAAAAGCCCTCAAGCAATTTCAGACAAAATATGGACTGACGCAGAGCGGAGTGATCGACGCGGCAACCCAGGCCAAACTTCACTCCATTTCTGCAAGTGAAAAACGGCTTGAGGTTACTGGAGATTTGGCGCTCTTTGATACTGATCTGAAACTCGGCAGTACGGGCGAGCTCGTCAAAGACCTTCAAGAATTCCTCGTGTACGAGGGTAGCTATCCGGAAGCGAAAATCAGTGGCTACTTCGGCAATTACACCCATGCCGCGGTAAAGAAGTTCCAGTCAAAGTACGGCATCACTCCTGTATCAGGATTTGTCGGCTACAAGACTCGGCACAAGATGCAACAGTTGGTGGGCTTGTAATTTGCTAAATTTGACAACCTACTAAAAGCTAAGTAGCTTTCCTTTAGCAAATCCTGGACGTATCTCCCGAGAAAAAAACATCTCCCTTTTGGGGAGGTGTTTTTGTAAATAAAAATTTTAAAAAAACTCCCCGAGCGAAAAAATATCTTCCGCTCGGGGGTTGCATATACGTCACCGTCTATGCGCCGATATAACTGGGCTGCCGTTTTTCGAGAAATGCGCTTAAGCCTTCGTGGGCGTCGACGGTGTTAAACAAATCTCCAAAGCGTCGGGCCTCATTTTCCATGACCTCGCATGGAGATCCTCCTTGACCTTCATTCATCACATCAATGGCCGCCGTGATTGCTAGATGAGGCCGCGTAGCAATCTCGTGAGCGATTTCAATGACCTTGGTCAGTAGATCCGCGGCTGGAAAAACGCCATTCACCAGCCCGAAAGCCAAAGCTTGCTCAGCCGTCCAGAATATCTCTGGCCTCAGAATCAACTCCCGTGCCTTGCCTGGCCCAACGAGCCTAATCAAACGATCATGTCCGCCGGCACCGGGAATAATTCCCAGCTTAACTTCCGGCTGACCGAACTTTGCCGTGTCGGCTGCATACCGAAGGGTACACGCCATGGCTACCTCGTTGCCGCCACCAAAGGCAAAACCATTGACCGCGGCGATCACCGGCACTCCGCAGTATTCCAGTGTCCGAAGATGCTCTTGTGCTTTCCGAGAAAATGCCTCGGCTAATTTCGAGTTCATCTCGGCCATCGGACCGATATCGGCACCCGCGGCAAAGGCTTTCGCACCGGCACCGGTCAACACTACGCACCGGATCGAGTGCTCCTTTGATTCAAGGAATGCGCCTAACTCGCCGAGATCCTTGAAGACATCGGGATTCAAAGCGTTAAGTTTGTCTGGTCGATTGATCGTTGCCAACCAGACACCCTTGTCCTGATTCTCAAAAAGCAGGTGGGTAAACGTTGGTGGTTGCTGCATGTCAAACGCTCCTGATAGTTGACTACATTTCGGTTGAAGCTAGAGTTAGCTTTTTGCCGGATAGGTATAAAACCCCTTCTTGGACTTCCTGCCAAGCCATCCGGACGCCACCATCTGCCGAATGATTTCCGGACAGACATGGTCAGGCCGTCGAGTCTGTTGCCACATGCTGTCAGCGGCATCCGTCAAAACATCGAGCCCGACCAAATCGGCGAGCGTCAGCGGGCCCATCGGATGACCCAACGCATTTTTGTACGCTTGATCAAACTGCTCCATGGTCATGCTGCCACGAAGCGCTACCCATTCGTTGATGCAATTAATCATGAAAGGGATAAGCGTACGGTTGATCAGGAATCCGGCCTGATCAGGTGCTACGAAGGTGTCTTTGCCAATCGACGCGCCGAAGGCGATCAATAAGGCAATGGTTTCGTCGCTCGTGGTTAGCGCCCTGACCACTTCCAGCGCCTTCATTTTCGGCACCGGACTAAAAAAATGCGCTCCAGCCACCTTCCGAGGATCCGGCGTAACACTCGCCAGGTCCGTGATGGACAGCGTCGAGGTATTGCTTGCCAAGATTGAATTCGGCGCGATTTGACCCAGCTCTTTTAGAGCCGCTTGTTTAACATCGCGTCGTTCAAAAACGGCTTCGATAATAAGCTCGCAGTCAGCCAGCTCCCCCATGAAATTGGCCAATACAAGACTCCCACCAGCAAAACCATCCCCCAGTACTTTCTTGATTCTAGCGTCAGCTCTGAGGACAGCCTCAGGGTTTGAGTCAAACACGACTACGTCATACCCAGCCTGAAGACAGACCTGTGCGATGCCTGTCCCCATCAACCCAGCGCCAACGACACCGACGCTGGTAACTCCTGGTATGCTACTCATGCTATCGTCCTCCAAATTTAGGAAACGAGTATCTCAACCAACCGCTGGTCAAGAATAAAACCCACGATGCCTCACCCTTGCTTCTCCTTCTGGTTATGGCCTGAACTCAGACAACTACCACAATAAATTTTGAACGTGCTAACGCTAGTCTTAGCAAAAAGTACCCTTGATGTCAATGACAAAAAAGCCCGGCGCACTTCTTGTCTAGTTACCATTGGCGAAGTATACTAGTACATATGGACCGCCAAAAATATAAAAAAATAATATACTTCCTGCTCGTAACAATAGGTATTTTTATAATCGGTTTATTGATTGGCTATACAATCCCTACTTTTTTAAAAAAAGAAACTTTTGTCAATTCGGATTCATTTATCATTCGAGACCATGAGAAAGAATTTGAATTCATCAATCCGCTCTTGGCAGTTGGTGACTTTCCTTCGCTACGTAATTTTAAGTCTTTGGAAAATAAAATTGCTGCTTTTATCAATGAGTCCAAAAAAAGCAACGCTATTGATTCCGCCGCGGTCTATTTTCGCGATTTCAATACCGGTCAATGGTTGGGGGTGAATGAAGATGAAAAATTTTCGCCAGCCAGTATGTATAAGCTGATTTTGATGATTATTTATTTGAAAAGTGCCGAAGAAGACCCATCGCTGCTTTTCACTAAAATTATTTACCAAGGCGATTCTCAAAATACCAACCAACAGCAAGATGAATTTTCTTCTACTTCGCCAAGAATAGAAATTGGTAAAACCTATGAAATTACTGAAATTATCAGAAGAATGATTGTCTATTCTGACAATGACGCTAAAAACATCTTATATAACCTGATTGCCCCAGAAACAAAAGATGGAATATTTGCTGATTTAGGTTTACCGGTGCTTGATTTTAATGACTCCGGCGACACCATGTCAGCCAAATCATTTGGTCTTTTCTTCCGCATTCTTTATAACGCCTCATATCTCTCACGCAATATGTCAGAAGCGGCGTTGAAACTTTTGAATGAGGCTGCCTTTAAAGAAGGGATAGTAGCTGCGCTACCACCAGATATCAATGCCCCCATAAATATGGCAGCCGTACCTTCACGACCTCTGACAACCACATAGTTGAGGGACAATTGCACGACTGCGGCATCGTCTACCATCCACGACACCCTTACTTTATCTGCATCATGACTAAGGGAAACAATTCGCAAAATCTAAAAGAAGTAATTCAACAGATTTCTCGTCTAATCTATCTTGATGTTGACAGTGATTATAGCAACGAATAATGGGCTCTTCATGGTATATTGGAGATCCTGATCTAAAAAACTATTACCATACGTAGGCATATGAACCAAAATAAACCATTGCTCATTGAACTGTGGGACTTTCTCAAGACGCGCAAAGCCTGGTGGCTAACACCGATTATTATTATGCTGCTTTTGGTCGGCACGTTGATTGTCTTTGCCCAAACCAGTCCGGTATCGCCGTTTGTCTACGCTTTATTCTAAAAATGTTAGGCAGTAACGATGCCCTACAACGAAACGGGCAGCGGCACCATAATAAAATACAACGATTGTTGTAACGACTCACAGGATCCCTCGTCTACTTAGAGTGCGGGGGGCAGTTCACGCAAACTTCTAATCTATAAAAAACGAACAAAACGTTATTGAGGTTAGTGTATGATGCGTGGCGAAGCTGTAATTGAAGCCCACAGATTCACCCCTGATTAATGATTTTATCTGTTGCCAAGGTCGAACCGGCAACCTCCGCCAAAAGCAGGATATCCCCTGCTTTTGGCTGTACAAAAAACAGTCCTTGCGAGGACTGATTTTTTATTTTGATGAAAAGGAAGGACCGAGAAACAGTCTCGGTCCAAAGTGACAGCGCTAGAGAACTACTTACTTACTACTGAGATTCATCGCCTCGCCTTCAGGAGAATGCTCTCTGTGAAGCACCCCATTAAGGAGATGACATGGTGGTGCTTGCCGAGAAAAGAGCTCTCGTGCTTGCTCGGCATCAGTACCGATACTGTCTAGCACGTCGGCAAGCGTAATCCCGTGCTCTCCAGCCTGTGCCTTCATGATGCAAACCTCCCTGTCAATGTCTACATCATGCCCTGCCTCAATGCCGGCAAATAGCAAGTTGATAGCAACCGCTATCTTGCGAGCGATCGCCGCCTTTACTTCTTTTGACCCCGTTTCCCCACTTTTCATTTCACCTTCCTCCAATTGCTCGTTTTAACACTCCCACCAAAAAAGCTGTCACTCAACAGCTTTGTACAACAATTTTTTAATTTTGTCAATCCTGACTGTTCTACATCATCTGTTTAATTTTTTCTACCACCTGATCAAGACGCCAGTCAGTTTTTACTAAATATTCGCGTCCGCCCGCGGCTAAAATTTTACTGATGGAAATTGGATCACTCATATTAGTCAGCACCAGTACCGGAATCCCAGCGGTTTTTTTGTTGGCCTTGAGCTCAACCAGTACTTCATCGCCGTGCTTATGTGGTAAATCAAAATCAAGCACAATCACGTCGGGCATCAATACTTCAGCTTCAGTTGCCGCTTTTTCACCGGTCGTCAAGCGCGTTACGGTATACCCGTCGCCAAGTGCTTCAGTAAGATTGTGCACCACCGCATCATCGTCTTCAATAATGAGTAGTGTCTGTTTCGCGCCCATATTACTTCACAATTTTTACAAAATGGCGCTTGCCTTTTTGAATGACAATACCATCTTTATCAACCGAGTCAAGAATAAAAGTATCATCCTCCAGCTTGTGCTGATCAACGCGGATCGCACCTTGCGCAATCAATCGTCGTGCTTCTGATTTTGAAGCTGCAAGCTTTGTTTCCACTAGCACGTCAATGATATTTTTAGCCTTAATTTTAATTTCTGTAATATCATCAGGGTTAAGACCCTCGTTAAACACTTGGGCAAACTGCTGTTCGGCATGGCGCGCTGCTTTTTCACCATGGTAGATGGTAACAATCGCTTGTGCTAACTGCATTTTGTATGATTTAGGATTATCATTAGCCGCCAGCCCAGCAACCACCCGCTGTACCTGATCCATTGGAACGGTAGTAGCGATTTCAAAACCGGTAACAATCAAATTGTCCGGCCAACTCATCACCTTACCGTACATTTCTTCCGGTGTATCATCAAGATTCACCATATTACCCTCGGTCTTGCCCATTTTTTTACCTGACGGATCAACCAGCAGTTTGGTGGCAAGTACAAACTTTTCTTTGTCTTTCATCTTTTTCATCAGTGTACGGCCAGTCAGCATGTTAAATGTCTGGTCATTACCGCCAAGCTCAAGATCAACATTAAGTGCTACACAGTCATACCCGACCAGCGCGGGGTACAACAGCTCATGGGCGAATACTTCATGTCCTGTTTTAAGACGCTGCTGAAACATATCACGCTCAAGTAAACGTGAAGCGGTAAAATGGGACATCAGTTCAATCACGTCAGCCAGTTTCATTTTGGCCAACCAGCGTGAGTTGTAATCAAACTTAGTTTTCTTTAAATTTAATACCTTGGCGATCAACTTTTTATAATCCTTGGCATTACGCAACACCTCTTTTCTAGTTAGTGGTTTACGTGCACCGCTCTTGCCAGTAGGATCTCCAACCATCGCTGTAAAATCACCAATCAATATAATAACTTCGTGACCAAGCTCCTGAAACTGGCGAAGTTTGTTAAGCGCCACACCGTGACCGACATGAAGCTTACCAGTAGGATCAATACCCCAGTACATTTTCAATTTTTTGTTGGACTGCAACACTTTTTCAAGCACCGCTGAGCTGGGGTAGATATTTTCTACGCCCCGAGTGAGTACTTCTTTAATTTTTTCTGCTTTATCCATACACAATTGTCACTCTTCAGTCGCCTCAGGATGACATTTAATAATGTTACTGTAAACTAGCCAGCTGTTGTTTAATTTTTTCTAAAAGATCCTGATGCTCAATCAACTTTACTTTTTCATTGTCCACAATGTCTTTAGGTGCGCGTTCCAAAAATCGTTGATTCTCAAGTTTAGCCGCTAGATGCTGCACAAACTGTTCAACGCGAACGGCTTCCTTCTCTAATCGCGCCACTTCCGCTGCTATATCCATCATACCAGAAACTGGTAGATAAAGCTGGGTCTCGGCAGCAATCACGGACAAGCTCTCTTTTGGTTTTGCGCCGGACGCCGCGACCTTAAGCTGATTAAGCCGTGCTAAAGCGCTAATCACCGCTGCCTGCTCCTCGATCAGCTTTGCTTTTTTAGGAGCAATGACCAGTGCGTCCAATTTTTGTGCTGGCGGAATCTTGGCTTGCGCGCGGATATTGCGCACACCAACGATCAAATCTTGAACCAACGCAAAATCACGCTGGGCCTTGACGTCAACTTTTCCCTGAATCTCTGGCCACGGTTGAATCATGAGCAATTCAGCAGTGCCCAATTTTTTCCAAATCTCTTCAGTCACAAACGGTGTGTACGGGTGCCAGAGCTTGAGGAGTGTTTGCAAAATGTACAACAAGATAGCATCTTTATCTTTTTCAATCTTGGCAATCTCAACATACCAATCAGCCAATTTGTTCCAGGTGAACTCATACACTTTCTCACCAACCACAGAAAGGTTGTATTTTTCAATGTTGTTCGTCGCGGCTTCAATGAGTATATTAAGCTCAGACAAAATCCAAGCGTCAGCTAGCGTTTTTGGTTTAGGTTGTTTTTCAACTAGTTTGACCTCAGCCACATTCATTAAAATGTAGCGTGAAATATTCCAAAGCTTATTAACGAAGTTACGGTAACCGGCAACCTTGGCCTCGGACATATTCATGTCGTTGCCCGGCGTACTGCCAATCAGCAGCGACAACCGTGTTGCATCAGCACCATAGCTTTTGATGGTATCAAGAGGATCAATACTATTGCCCAACGACTTACTCATTTTTTTGCCCTGTTCGTCACGTACGAGGCCGTGGAGATAGACGGTTTTGAAAGGCACTGCTTCTAGTAAGTACGTTGACATGATAATCATCCGAGCAACCCAAAAGAAAATAATATCATATCCCGTTTCCATTAAATTGGTCGGATGAAATGTCTTTAAGTCTTGAGTCTTTTGGGGCCACCCCAGTGTTGAAAACGTCCATAATCCGGAGCTGAACCAGGTATCAAGAGTGTCCGGATCCTGTTCCCAACCATCACCTTTCGGCAACTCTCCCCCAACATGCATCTGTTTCTCCCGATAATACACGGGAATACGATGGCCATACCAAATCTGCCGTGAGATGCACCAGTCACGCAAATTTTCCAACCAGTGAAAATAAATTTTTTCAAACCGTCCCGGCAAAATGGTAATGTCCCCCTGCTTCACGACTTCAAGTGAACGCTCACGTAATGTTTTGCCGCCAAATTTTTTCACCGGTGTATTCACGCTCACAAACCACTGCTCCTTAATCTGTGGCTCAATCACGCCCTCGCCACGCGAGTTAATCGCCACCCGGTGACTGTAGTCATTATCAATACGCGTTACCAACCCTTTTTGCTTTAATTTTTCAACAATTTTAACACGTGCTTCAAAAATTGATTCACCGGCAAATTCCCTGGCAATCGGCAACAGCTTTCCGTCAAAACCAATGATCTGTTCTTTATCAAGATGATGACGCTCGGCAATTTCAAAGTCAGTGGCATCGTGCCACGGCGTGATAGTCATCACGCCAGTGCCGAACTCCATATCAACGGCTTTGTCCTTAATCACCGTGGCGGTGATGGTGCCATTAATCCATTCCAGTTCAAGTTGTTGGCCATGAGCGTAGCCTTGATAGCGCGTATCATCAGGATGCATCACCACGTATTTGTCGCCAAATTTTGTTTCCGGTCGGGCCGTACCAATCTCAAACGGACCATACTGAAAATAGTAAAAAGGACTGCGCTGGTCTAGATATTCAAGTTCATCATCCGAGACCGTTGTTTGGAGTTGCGGGTCCCAATTGACGATACGGTGGCCACGATAAATCAAATCATCTTCATACATTTGCTTAAACGCCTCATTCACTGCAAGACTGACATCAGCATCAAGGGTAAAACGTTCACGTGACCAGTCACAGCTTGAACCCATTTTCTTTACCTGATTTTTAATAGTGTTTCGTGACTGTGCAACGTACGCTTCAACGCGCTGCAAAAACTGTTCACGACCGAGATCGTGTTTAGTTTTGTGCTCCTGTTCTTTAAGTAAGCTCTCGACTTTACTCTGAGTAGCAATGGCGGCATGGTCAGTGCCCGGTAACCACAAGGCTTTTTTGCCACGCATCCGAGCAAAACGAATCACCAAATCCTGAATAGCCAACATCACGGCGTGACCAATATGCAATACGCCGGTAGCATTGGGCGGTGGCATGGTAATTGAAAAAGCATCCGTCCGTTTTCCGGGCAGATTATCAGGATTGAAAAAACCAGATTGTTCCCACGTCTGGTAAATGTCATCTTCCACCACTCCAGGTTCGTAGGCTTTGGGGATGTCTTGCTTCATACCCTTATTTTAGCTATTTTTCAAGGTTTTTTCAAGGGTTCATTCCGTGTTTATGTCAGTGCTTGACATATTCGGGCACAGTCAGTAAGATAACCTATCCATTTGGATTTTATCAGTACTATGGCCCTCACTGAAGCTGAACAAGTACAACAAGCGCTTGGAAGCGCACGCAACATCCTCCTGACCATCCCTAAAGATTTCACGGTTGATGCTGTAGCCTCTGCACTGGGGCTTTATTTAATTCTCAAAAGACAAGGAAAAGCCGTAGACGTGGTGTGTGATGGTTTTATACTGCCCGAATCACTGCACTTTCTCTCTGAAAGCAAAGTCATTCAACCACAGCTAACAAACGTCCAAAAATTTGTCATCAGCGTGGACGATGGTGACCGCATCCAAGACTTTAGCTACTCTATTGAAAACAACAAACTCAATATCTATATCACCCCCAAAGAAGGCTCGTTTGAATCCTCACAGGTCAAAACACACGGATCAGATTACCGCTATGATGTCATCGTAACGCTTGATGCGCCTGACCTAGGGTCATTGGGCGATGTCTATCTCAAGCATACTGATTTTTTTGACACTACTTCAATCATCAACATTGACCATAAACCCGAAAATGAGCATTATGGCCAAATCAACATCATTAATATCAATGATGCGGCCACTGCCGGCGTGCTCTACCGACTAATTAACACCATTGACATCGCCGTGCTTGATGAACAGGTCGCCACCTGCTTACTCACGGGCCTGATTGCTAAAACAAAAAGTTTTAAAACACCAAACGTCTCGCCACAGACACTGAAGCTGGCGAGCGCGCTGCTTGAAGCCGGAGCTAATAAAGACGCAATCATTAAAAGCCTCTACCGCAGCAGAAACATACCAACCATTAATCTATGGGGACGAGTACTGTCAAAACTCAAAAGTAAGAATGGCAATATGATTGTCTGGTCAGTGCTTTCAGACAATGATTTCGTAGAAACACAATCAACTGAAGCGGACTTACCCGATGTTATTGATGAACTCCTAGCGCTCGTACCAGGAGTTGAAGCAGCGGTGCTCATCTACCAACTCGGCGGAAAGAATCGCGTGGCCGTGCACGCCGCCAAACCGCACAATGCGCTTTATCTGAGCAACAAATTCAAACCAACCGGAACGAAAGAGTTCGCGCGCTTCACCGTTGAGAGCGGGACATTGCTTGATACTGAAACATCAGTCATTGAACATATTACCAGTCGCCTTGGACAAACTCAGTAGGGCTGATATAATAAAACAACTTTGTTTCACTACGTGCGTCCATACCTGCCTGCCGGCAGGCAGGGCTCAACGGGTTACCCGCCCGCCACGGCTGCGCCGTAGGCGCGTCGGGCGGGGAGCACCACTCTCAAGACATAGGCGGTTTAGAAAAATTAAGCGTCCATAGCTCAACAGGTTAGAGCACCACTCTTATAAGGTGGCGGTTCCTGGTTCGAGTCCAGGTGGACGCACTTAAAATAGGGGCGTATAGCTCAGTTGGTTAGAGCGTTACATTGACATTGTAAAGGTCCGTGGTTCGAGTCCACGTACGCCCACCAAAAACACTCAACTGCGGTTGGGTGTTTTTGTTTAAAAAAAAGAGGGACTGCATTTTCACAGTCCCTACAAAAAATCACGTAGATGCTCGAGTTCGCCGAGTTTCTTCAGAGCCCCTTAACACAGACACTAGTGTAGAAAAACGAGTAGCTACACAACTGTAAGTGAGACGCCATGGGCAGCCATCGCATTTCTCACTGCTGCGGGACTAAGAGTCGTAACGGCAGGAAGCCGCAGAGGCTTGATGTCTTGTGCGACTAATAATGTATCGAGGGATTCCCAGGTTTGAGGTGCACCCCAGATGAATCGGCCCTCGAACTTAGCCGTAAACAGCGCTGCCACAAAGTCTGCCCATTGGTCGTTGGTCCGAAATGCAACGCCGGCAAGCACGGGCTTATCTACTGCCTCCACATGGCTCTTGAGCGGGGCTACTACCTCTGCATGAGGCAGATTGATCAAAAAAATACTTCGGCCAAGATCTCGCAGCGTTACTCGAGCGTCTCGGAAGAGTTCGACTAGCACTGGTGCTGTAATGAACAAGTACTGCATGGCTTTTTTCCTCCTGGTTGCCAATGGTATGTGTGGTACCGTGTATAATAGTGACGAATCACAATTTAGTCAACCAATAAAAAGGTCGCGCACCAAACTCGCGTGCGCGACCAAAAACGATTGCAATTTGCGAGGTCTACTTACGACCTTTGCTGCCCTCTCCGTTCCCTCCCACGGCGCCCTTTCCTTTTCTTCTTCGTAGTATCTTGTCCGCAATTGCTGCCAGGACCTCGATACTGCAGGTTTGTTGCACAATGACCCTTCACGTGTCCGCGTCTTGCCATGATCAATCCTCCTAAAGTTGGCAATACTAATTATAATGCCAAGACATTTCTCCACAGTCAAGGCTGTGCTACAATACAGCTATGCAGAAATACGAAGCAGCGCTTGCTACGTGGCGCAAAAAACCATTTGTTTCAAGGCTTATTCAGGCTTTCCCTAAGGCTGAAATTTTTTTAGTTGGTGGCATGGTAAGAGACGCGATGATTGGGCGCGACACCAAAGACGTTGACCTCGTTGTCCGTGGCGTTTCCAAAAAAAGTTTAGAGAAGTTCTTAAGCACTCAAGGCGGGGTCAGTTTGGTGGGTAAGCGCTTCGGCGTTTTTAAATTTAAACCTAAAGGCTCAACCGAACGTGAGATTGATATTGCGCTACCCCGCACCGAGCATAGCATCAACCACACCGGCGCCTACAAAGATTTTAAAATCCAAACTAATGCCAATTTGGCGATTGAAGATGA
>JAHFHR010000081.1 GCA_023246815.1 bacterium
TCACCCAGATTATCGACGGATTACTGTAGGAGTAATACCATTTCTGGGTACTAAAAATCCTCCCCATAGTAGGGGAGGATTTTTGAGATTTGATAATTAGATTTTGGCAATTTTGATAAGACTAGGATAGAAAGGGCTCCACATAAGTTATGTGGAGCCCAAGATTATTTTGGCAGTGACTGCAACACGATCCATCTGATGTCATCTGCCATTTCCACCTCTTTGGTAGGTGGGGTCTCGAACGTCAGCACCTCTTCATCTTTAGGAATGTAGCGTCTCGCGCCGCGAAACTTGGTGTTGCCGACGAATGTATCAAGCGGACTTTCCATGATATTGGCCTCTTCATTTGCGGCGTGGATTACCGTCTTATCACCTGTGTAGATGCCGACATGACCAACACCGTTCGCAGGATCATCGTGGTAGTAGTCAATCCAACCGGAAACAAATATGACATCGCCTGCGACAAGCTCGTCGAAGTTTACCACTTCGCCAAGTTCGCGTTGTTGAATTGATCGCCGTGGTAGCCAAATACCGCGTCTGCCGTAAAGCCACTTGATAAAGCTGGAGCAGTCAACGACTGTTGGAGCTTCAGAAGGTTTTGCACCGCGACGGTACTTTGATCTGCTAATGCACTGTCGGGCAAGCGCAATAATGTCCACGTTTACCATTGCAAAACCCTGGTAGTCTAAAATAGCCAAAGTTTCTTCGCGCGAGATTGGCAAGCGCAGGGTATCAAGAACAACCGCGCAACGATTTCCAACAGCTCGATATTCCATTGTTTATCCTCCTCTATGGTCGTTGATAAAAGAACTATAAAAAAATCTGCCCCAGCAGGGCAGATTTTGAGGATTTGATATTCAAATCCTGCCCTCTAGGTCAGAAGGACAGAAGATGAGTGAATAAAGCTAGACCAAGTTTTTATGTAGTGATTATGCAGCATGGTAAGGGAAGCTATATTTGATACTAGTATAGCAGAGGTAGTAGATTTAGAATAGTCTTTCGAGGATTATAAACTATTTTGTTTTGCGGTGCTCGTCAGCTCCCACTAACTTTTTTACTAGATATCCAGTGATGGCTAATTGAATGGTTGGAGTTAATCCGGTAGCAAGTAGGGGAATGATTGGCATTGATGAGGTGTATGCCCATCTTCCTGTGCCTAGCGCCCATGTTTCTAGTACTATTGCCACTAGTAAACCTCCTAGGATCACAACTAAAGATGTATTTACTTTTAATTTCCAGGCGATCAAAAACAGCAATGAAATGATTATGGCATCAACAACCGCTGCTCTGGTTAAGATCAAGCTAGTTATTGTCGAACATTGGTAATGAGTGTACAGTACGCTATGGAAAAATTCCCAGATCAAATTGAGACTGAATGCTAAAATAAAAACCAGTATGAGGTTTCTCGCGAAATTCGTTGGTTGCAACATGTTATGACTTTGTTTTGCCGTGTTCACCGGCACCCACTAGTCCAGGAGATTTTGCAGCCAGTTGCAGAACCTTTTTGAGTGTTTTGAGATTTAGGTCTTCAATTTTTTTAAAGCGGATGCAGCTTTTACCGACACTGACTTTGCCGAGATCATGTTTATACTTTTCCGCTAGATAGTCTCCCTTGTCCACTGCGCACACATATAAACTAATATAATTTTTTTGACTAGCCATGGCTATGGTTGGCCAATCAAGAGATTCTTTTTTATAGTTTTTATATTTGAAACTGCCGTAGCCTGGCATATTATAGAGAAAGTTCGGTTTGAGTTTTGGCGCCGCCTTTTGAATAAAGGTATGCAAAAACTCTAGCGGTTTACGGCGTTCACTTGGCAACATCTGAAAGTACTCTTTGGCGGATTTGGCCTTGGTTGGTTTGAACATGTTCATAACGGTATGATTGGTTTATTATTTTTATTTTCCGTCAGCTGCTCTTTGTAGCTCGGCAATATCGAATTTTTTCATCTTGAGAAACGCTTGCGTCACCCGCGCAATTTTTTCTGTATCGCCACTGGCCATTATTTTCTGCATTGCCGTTGGGACGATTTGCCATGAGACGCCATACTGGTCTTTGAGCCAACCACACTGTTCTGCCTCAGGTACCGCGGAGAGTTTTTCCCAGTAGTGATCAATCTCTTCTTGAGTATCGCAGTGTACTATTAGTGATACTGCCTCATTGAAATTGAATTTATGTTCCAAACTACTATCCATTGCCATGAAGTTTTGACCAGCAAGGGTAAAGCGAGCGTGCTTAATAAACCCTTCTTGGTCGCCCTCACCTTTGGCGTAGGGCATGATCATTTCTGTTTTGGAATTGGGGAATATGCTGGTGTATGTCTCAATCGCTTCCTTTGCTTTACCGGCAACGTTGTTAGTGAACATCAGTAGGGGGGTGATTTTTTGTTCGAACTGATGGTTTTCGCTCCAGGAAAGTTGCCAGGAAAGTCCGTATTTGTCATCTAACCATCCGTATTTCTGAGCCCATGGGTAGGTAGCATATTCCATCAGTGCCTTGCCTCCTTCGATTAATTTATTCCAGACAGCTTCTATTTCTTTTTCGTTATCAAATACTACAAAAAATGATATCGCCGGCGTAAATTTAAAGTATGGTCCGGCGCTAATGGCCATAAACTCCTGTCCGGCCAGTGTAAAGGCAACGATATCAGCATCTCCTGACGGGGTGCCAGTAATTGTTGAAACACTGGTAACCTTAGAGTTCTCAAATAGCGTTGTATAAAAAGCGGTAGCTTCTTTTGCCTCTTTGTCGAACCATAGGTGTGGGGTAATTTTTTGCATAGTTTTTATTGGTTATGCTCAACGTATTTTTTGAAATTATCGAGGATCGCTTGCCAGCCGCTTCGTTGCATCTCTACTGGATTTATTTTTTCGATATCAAATGTCTGAATAACGTGAGTACCTTCGGGAAGTTGAGTAAATGTTATTTTGACATGGCGGCTGACCGCTTCAAAATTGTCTGGTGAAAGGTCTCTGTCCATGTCATATTCAATCAGCGCTTGCTCTTTGATGTTGGTGTAGGTGCCTGAAAAATCAAAACTAGCACTTTTGTCTTTTGCGGCCATGACAGTTTTGAATCTGCCACCACTGCGTACATCGTTTTCAGCAATCGGGGCCTCCCAGTCGGTTGAAGCAAATGCCCAATTTACAATATGCTTGGGGTCGGTCCAAAACCCCCACACTTTTTCAAGTGTAGCATTGATAGTGCTCTCTATAGTGATACTTGTTGTCTGATCCATGGGTCTAGTTAGTATATCAAAATTTTGATTACTTTCTATACTCTAAAATATCTCCTGGCTGACATCCTAAAGCCTTGCAAACCGCCTCTAGCGTTGATAGCCGAATCGCTTTTGCCTTTCCATTTTTTAATATAGAGATATTAGCCATCGTAACGCCGACTTTCTCGGTAAGTTCGGTGACGCTCATTTTCCGTTTAGCTAGCATCACATCAATGTTGATAATAATTGCCATAACGTTTTTTTTAAACCGTTAAATCGTTCTCGGACTTGATATCAACAGCGCTTTGTAAAGTTTTTTCAAATACAGCCGCGGCAGTGGCGACTACGACGGAAATAAAAATCATAACAAGACCCATCATCACGCCGCCTGCGATGTCCTCCTCCACTCGGCGTTGAACTATCATGATGTAGCCTTCGGCGCCCACAAGAAAAGCGATAATGGTTATCGCGCAGTATTTTATAGTCCGTAACGCTTTTACAGACGCTTGAGAAAATACTTCGTTACGCCCTATGTATCCCAACAGCTTACATGCTTGGTAAAGCGCCACGAAAAAAGCAATGGAGCCAGTATAGACATACGCTAAAAAGGGATCGTCGAAATATATCTCATAGAGGGTGGTGGCGTTCGCGTTTACGCCCTCGACGTGAGGTTCCCAGAGTAGAAGAGCAAGTGCGCCAATGCCAATAAGTACAATAACTACCTGAAGAAATATCGTT
>JAHFHR010000016.1 GCA_023246815.1 bacterium
TTGCTAAAGCGCCGCTGGAAACCATCAACAGACTCAAAGAGTTTGATTTCTCGGTTAAAGTTGCTGGTGGTGGTATGCACGGCCAAGCGGAAGCAATGCGACATGGCGTTGCCCGGGCATTACTTGTTTTTGATAAAGATTTACGGACCATACTCAAACCAGAAGGTTTTCTGAAGCGTGATGCGCGCCGCAAAGAACGAAAAAAACCGGGCCTCAAACGTGCTCGTCGTGCCCCGCAGTGGAGCAAGCGCTAACTTTTTTACATTTAACACTAGTTCAGGATCTCAAAACCCCTGTATGATGCAGGGGTTTTAGGTATCTTGTAAAAAAAGCCTTAATAATATACCATACTGCCATATGAGGAAACAGTGTGTTTCCTTAGAAGTTCACCATGACAGCCATGCTGTCACAACTAATGGAGGGATATAGCGATGCAAGCAGCCACGACGCAGTCACCGCCCCCAGTGGCCCAAGTCGGGGACGTATTACGTGTCCACCTATTCAAGCCGTGGGCGATAAAAACACCTTCCAAGCCCTTCATTGGACTCGGCCGCAACGGCGATGAAGCACCGGAACTCGACGAAGAAGCTCTGACGCGATGGGGCAACGCAATACCGCGCGTTGTTCAGCTCCGTCTCGTTCAAGGGATGACCGTACAAATCTCCGGCATCTCTCAAGAACTGACGGAAAAACATGGGCTCGCAATGACAGAAAGAGCTCACGTCGTCAATCAAGAAGACAAGGGGCTCACATTCGAGCTCAGGAGTGGGTTTAGACTACGACTTACCGATCTCTCGATCGGTACTGAAATCAGGGTAGAAAGCCCCATGCTTATTGAACTGTAGGCTTCTCGCCCTAAGTTCACCGTTACGCCCTGGACACAGTCGTCTGGGGCGCATTTTTTTAGATAAAGTCTTACTATTGACAAGATCAATAATTTTCGCTAGAATGATTTTTTGGCTTAGGCACGACCAGCGAAAGGAAGGCAAGATGCGGGCAGTGGTAATGGGGTTGATAAGAAAACCAGTAGTAACAAAAAAGCAGGCTGTCCAAACACCACCAGCAACGGGAGAAATACAGAATTTAAGAAAACCGCAGACCAAGCAAATCAATACCGAGAATGTCCAAGGGCTTCACCCCCGAGTTTGGGGTGATTTTCAATTCATTCGCGGTGATGTGTCCGGTATCTCCGGCGATGTCACTGGAAAAAGCGGAGGTGCAACAGACATTATCGGAGACATATCGTACTTGCCCGATGGCGACATGAATGAATCAATTAAGAGGAGGGGATGCTAACAGCCAAAAAAAATCAGAGCCGCGCCTGCACCGTCATGCGCGGCTCTTTCTAATCGCTTGACTGCCTAGGGCGCTTTATTTAATAAAATTGAACAAAAAAGCCAAAGTGATATACTTAATGCAAGTAAACAACCGGTGCAACGCACCAACAAAGGGGGTACTCATTCATGCCCAGTCTTGAAGAAAGAGTAGTGCACCTATTGTGCGCAGTCTGTATGATCGGCCTAGTCATAGCCGTTCTCATCTAAGAAGCCCTCCATCCCAGCCTCGGGACCAACCAATAGACGGTTCCGAGGCAAATTTTTTAAAATAAACTGACTTATCCACAGATATAGGCTTGACGAGCCTTTTTTGTTTATCTATTATTAAGATATACTAAACAAACTGAACAGATGAACACTATCATCTATGACAAAAATTAACCTCCTCACCAAAAAAGAACGAACTGTTTTAGACGCTATTAAAAAGAGCATGACCGAACAAGGTAGCTCACCGTCAGTGCGACAGATTCTTGAATTGGTCAACCAGACAGGGCTCAATATCAAAAGCGTAGGCAGTATTTTTACCTATCTCAAATCACTGGAAACCAAAGGTTATATTAAACGCATTGCCGGCAAGGATATTGTTCTCAACGATCAGCACGACAGTCACTTTATGACTATTCCAGTGCTCGGTACGGCCAATGCCGGTAGCCCGACATTCTTTGCCGAAGAAAATGTAGAAGGCACGCTCAAAGTATCCAAGCGCTTAATTAAAAATGATTCTATTTTCGCAATCAAAGTTTCTGGAACATCAATGAATAAATCAATGATCAATCATAAAAAAGTGGAAAATGGCGACTATGTCTTGATTGATCCTGACTACAAACAGTATCAGGATAATGATCGGGTGCTCGTAGTAGTAGACGGGTTAGCGACTATTAAAACCTTCAAAAAAATTGATGAACAAACGATTGGGCTTTTCCCAGAATCAACGGACCAAATTCATCAACCCATTTACCTTACCCCCGAAGATAACTTCGTGATGAACGGCAAAATCGTTGATGTATTCAAATCTTTTTCTCCATCATTTGCCTAAAAATAAATCATTATAAAAATATGAACAAAAAATTAGCAGTCAGTATGAGAAAACTAAATCAAAAAAATAAAGGGGACTACATGATCCTGTTGTATAAGGGTTTGAGCTGGAAATACTATCAGCAATTTGCAATCAATCAGAGCAAAGGAATTTAATTGGTAGCACTGATTCAATACGTAGGGGACCACCCCCATCTACGCTTCCGGAAGCATAGATGGGGGATTTTGATTAACTTTTTTTTACCTTGAATAACAGAGTCCATCGTGATAGCATATAGGCACTAATACTTAAAAAACATATGGCTTATATATTAGATCCACTACCATACGACTATACTGCACTTGAACCGTTCATTGATGAACAAACCATGCGCATTCACCATGACAAGCATCATCAGGCGTACATTGATAAACTCAATGCCGCGCTTGAAGGCCACGACGATCTTATGAGCAAACCCATTGAAGCACTCATTGCTGATTTAGGCGCAGTGCCAGAAAAAATCCGTACTGCAGTTCAAAATCACGGCGGAGGACATGCTAACCACACTTTTTTCTGGAAAATTATTAGAAAAGACGTCCCACTACTAGGAGAAATCAAAGATGCTATTAACCATGATTTTGGCAGTTTTGAGGCATTCAAAGAAGCCTTTGGTAATGCGGCGACTACGCGCTTTGGCAGCGGTTGGGCATGGCTCGTGGTAGCTGACGGTAAACTGGAAATTATATCTACTGCCAATCAAGACTCACCGCTATTCCAAAATAAGACTCCTATTTTGGGTATTGACGTTTGGGAGCACGCCTACTATCTGAAATATCAAAACCGTCGTGCCGAATATATTGAAGCATTCTTCAATATTATCAACTGGGAACAAGTCAATAAAAATTTAAACGCTGCTTAGCCACGTATGGGTAGCTATCACCTGTATATCCTCAAATGCGCAGATGGTACGCTCTATACCGGCATTACCGTTGATCTTAAACGCCGTATCGCCCAACATAACACGGGCACGCACGGAGCAAGGTATACGCGCACCCGACGGCCAGTACAACTAGTATATACAAAAAAATTCCGCGATCGCTCAACGGCGTCAATAGCTGAAGCAGCACTTAAAGCACTACCACGAACTAAAAAACTTGTACTGATAACATCCCGACAAGAACAAAGATACAAACATGTTCGCCTGGCTCAACAATAGAAAAATTCTACTTGCCATCATCTTTGTTACGACGATCTTGTCATACAGCAACATACTGACCAATGGTTTTGCTTGGGATGATCCTGATTTCTACAAAAATTGGCCAGTCCTGTACAACGTCAGCAACATCGGCTCGCTGCTGACCGGCGAAGTGCCCGTACAACACGAGGGAGTGTATCGGCCGATACGCAGTGTGCTGCAATTACTGCTGTTCCAGACATTCGGTCCAGAAAACGCTACCGGCTACCACGCCATTTCATTGTTGATCCATCTGGCCGGAACACTGGCCGTCTTTTTAATTTTAGAAAAATTAACGGGAGTAAGGCTTATTGCTTTTATTGGAGCATTACTCTTTGGCGTGCACCCGATTCATACCGAGTCTATAACGTATCTCACCACCAGTATTGATGTATTTGGCTCAGTGCTGGCCTTATGGTCGCTATACGCATATCTACGCTTTACTGAAAGCAATAGACAATCCCACTGGTACATCTCAATCGTTCTGGCATGGATTGCTTTTTTCAACTATGAAATCGCCTTGGTCGTGCCAGTACTGATCGTGCTGATAGAGTGGTATCGGCATGAATTCAGCTATCAATATGCATTAAAAAAAGCGATGCGATTGTGGCCATACTGGCTGGGCGTGCTGGCATACCTCATCGGACGACTATCCGCCGGTGTTGGTAGTCGCGTGCTCACACCCGACCCGACTGAAAGCAATCTGGCTGTGCGCGTGTTAACGATGGGCAAAGCATTTGTAAAGTACATCTATCTGCAATTTATCCCATATCCACAGAACGTCTTTCATAAAATCAATTTAAGCCATACACTTTCTGATCCAAAAGTAGCACTATCATGGCTGGCGGTTATTGCGCTGGTGGTAGTGGCAATCGTCTTCGCCAAAAAACTCAAGCTCTGGTCCGTAGCAATCTTGTGGTTTTTTATTGCACTGGCGCCAGTGTCAAATATCGTGCCTACCGGTATTATCATGGCCGAAAAATACACCTATCTAGCATCGGTAGCTGGCGTACTGGTCATTGCCCTAGCTATACACCAGATTAGCCAACGTGCGGGCAAACAGGGGATGATGATTGGTATGATCATCACTGCTATCATCACCGCAGCGTATGGCACGTTAACATTTCAGCGCAATATGGTGTGGGCGAGCGATTTAACGCTATGGCAAGCAACGCTTGAGCAGCGTCCGGACTATGGCCGCGTCCACAGCAATGTTGGCTTTAGTTACTACCGACTGGATGAAGATGAAAAAGCGCTGGGGTATTTTCTCAAAGCTAAAGAGCTTGAGCCGGATTTACCGCTGATTTACCATAACCTCGGGAATGTCTATGACGAACTAGAAGAATACGACGAGGCAATCGAAAACTATTTACTGGCTATTGATAAACAAGCCGGCGCGGAAACTTATAACTACGCTGAAACGTACAATAATCTAGCCACCGTGTATCAAAAAATAGGAGATCTAGAAAAAGCAAAAGAAAATTATCAAAAAGCCGTTGACTTTGATCCAAACTATTTCCGCGCGATCTCAAACTTGGGGATTATCGCTATTCTTGAACAAGACTATGAACAAGCCGATGATTACTTTAATCAAGCATTAGCCATTAATAGTTACTTCGGTATCGCGCATCATGGTTTGGCAGTAACTCAGGTCAACCGAGGCGATACAGCCGCGGCAATTAAAAGTTACCAGCGCTCAATTGAACTCACACCAGAGTTGGCTGATAATTACAGCCACTTAGCATCGCTGTACAATACCCAAGGTGATGCTGAGAAAGCGCTTAAAATTTTACAAGCTGGCGTTGCGGCCAATCCTGACGCCGCTGATCTACATGCCAATCTGGGCATCTTACTATTGAATAACGACCAGATACAGGCCGGTATTGCTGAACTACAGCAAGCACTGAAACTTAACCCAGAGCATCAACAAGCACAGCAAATACTCTTGCAAATACAAGGCCAGTAATATATGCTAGAAAGGCTCAAGGACAAACACACTGATCGTTAAATCACCAGAGGAGATACTGTCATGGATGAAGTCATTACTAGTTTAGTCGGTCTGATAACAGTCGCCAGCATCGTGATGCTTGAGGCACTGGCAATCGGCGCGTTCGCCTGGATCGTCTTCCGACTCGGCAACACCACTACAAGGGGCCACTAGGCCTCTTTTTTTATGCCTACTTTTTTAGTATACTAAAGCAATGAAACAGGCATCGCTGACGCGAAATACCACGTACTACACCGCCGCCTTAACCGTCCAGAAAATTCTGGCGTTTATTTATTTTTGGTTCATTTCCAATCAGCTCTTTCCTGAAGATCTTGGCAAATATGTCTTTGCGCTATCATTCACCACACTGTTTTCCATCTTTATTGATCTTGGTTTGTCCCCCGTACTCACGCGCGAAGCAGCTAAGGATAAACAGCGCGCTAACGACTTCCTGCGCAACGTCATCGGACTGAAGTTGCCGTTAGCCGTGATGACCATTATCGCCGCGACGCTAGTCATCACCTTCTCCGGAAAGTCAGCCGATGTCCTGCTGCTGGTATATCTGGCGATCATTATCATGACGCTTGATTCGTTTTCGCTCAGTTTTTGGGTTACTTTTCGGGCACACTTGAACCTGTTTTACGAAAGTCTGGGGGTCATTGCCGTACAGATTATTATCTTCACGTTGGGCATTACCGCATTACTCACCACTGGTGCAGTGGCATATTTGATGCTGGCGCTTTTAGCAGCGAGCACGTTCAACTTTATACTGGCACTACTACTACTTAAACTGAAACTAAAATTTACACTCGCCCCAAAAATTGACGCTGAGGTCGTCAAGTATTTTTTAAAAATTATTCCAGCCTTTGCACTGGCAGGCATCTTTGTAAAAATCTATAATACCGCCGATTCAGTACTGTTGTCATTTTTGACGGGGGATGCGGCAGTTGGCTTCTTCGCAGTACCGGCAAAAGTGGTCTACGCCTTTCAACAAGTAATTCCTGCCGCCTTTGCTGCGGTCATTTTTCCGGCATTTAGCTACTACCACGCCAGCGCTCGAGAAAAATTGGCCAGTACTTTTGAAAAAGCGTTCTCATATCTCACCATTATCAGTCTACCGCTGGCTGCTGGGCTAGTGTTGCTGGCACCCGAGATTATCAATCTGGTCTGGAAAAGCTACACCCCTGTTATCCCGACGTTTGTGGTGATGGCATTGGCCATCCCATTTATTTTTTTGGCGTTTCCCACCGGACATTTACTCAATGCCACCGACCAGCAACGACGCACCACGCTCAACCGTGGCATCATCGTGGTACTGGCGGTCGGACTCAATATCGCACTCATCCCACGGTTCAGTTTTTTTGGTACTGGTGTAACGTTTTTAATCACCAACGTCCTACTGCTATTCATGGATCTGTACTGGGTACGCACGGTCGTACCATTTAACGAAAAGGCTCTGATAAAGATAGTAGGCAAGTCGCTCGTCGCGACACTAGTCATGACCGCACTCATCCTGACGACCAAGGCACAGCTCAATCTGATACTGGTAATTATACTGAGCATGGCGACCTACTTCGTGACATTATATGTAGTGCGCGGCATTACGGTTGGTGAGATTAAAGAATTGATAACTAAAGGATCACGGTAGGATGTCTGAACTAAAAAAAAGCTTGCTGGTTACCTTGCACTTTCCGCCCGATCTTGGTGGAGAGCAAAGTTATTATTATAATGTTTGCAAAAACTTGCCACCAGACAAGATCGTTGTACTAGCACCAGAAGTACCGGGCACAGAATACTTTGACGCCAAGCAGCCGTTTACCATCATCCGCACCAGCGCCCTCAATGGACTGCCACCCTTTTTACCATCCTGGCTGGCACGATGGATTGGCAGAGCACGCTGGTTGTCAGCCAGAAAAATCATTGCTGAAGTGGTCCGCCGACACCACATTGAAATAATCCAGGTCGGTCAGATACTGCCGGTCGGCACGCTGGCACTAATACAGCATCACCGCACTCAGTTGCCGTACGTCATATACGCCCATGGACTTGATGTTGGCATTGGACAACAGCACCCGCGTAAAAAAATAATGATGCAAAACATTATTAAAAACGCGGCAGGAATAGTGACTAATAGCTATTTCACCAAAGATATTGTAGTCAATCTTGGCGCTGATAAAACCAAAGTACAGGTGATTAACCCCTGCCCCAACACCGAGGCAGTGGAAGTGCCACAGGCTGACATTGACCGTATTAACCAACAATTCAAATTAACTGGCAAAGAGGTCATCCTGACGGTTGGCCGTATCATTAAGCGCAAAGGCCATGATACTGTTATTAAGGCGCTGCCGCACATTATTAAACAGGTGCCAAATGTCCATTATGTCATCGTCGGTGATGGCCCTGAAAAAACGGCCCTACTCAAATTGGCTGCCACACTGGGTGTCAGCGATCACGTCACGGCTACCGGCGCGGTGCCTGGGCATGCATTACCAGCGTTTTTTGAACGTGCCGAGGTATTTGCAATGCCAGTCCGACAGCTACCAAATGGCGACGTAGAAGGGTTTGGTATTGTATTTCTTGAAGCAAACAGCTATGGTACACCGGTAATCGGCGGCCGTAGTGGAGGAGTACCGGAGGCGGTAGTTGATGGCACCACTGGCCTACTGGTTGACCCCGACAACCCTGTGCAATTCGCTAAGGCGGCAATACAACTGCTGACTGATAAAGCCTATGCCAACCGACTCGGCATGCAAGGTTTAGCCCGAGTTGATGAACAATTCAGCTGGTCACAACAAGTTGAAAAAATTAAAGTACTACTGGAGAAACATTAAGAATGTCTCAAATCACGGTCATTATCCCAGCGTATAACGCCAAAAAAACCATTGACGCCTGTTTGCAAAGCATCTATCAGCAAACATTCGCCAGTGTTACTATAGTGGTGGTTAATGACGGTTCAACCGACCAAACAGCTGCTATTTTAGAAAAACATCAGCACCGCATCACAATCGTCAACCAACATAATAAAGGCGCTAGTGCCGCTCGCAATGCCGGTGCGAAAATCGCCACTAGCCCCTACCTATTATTTTGTGATGCGGATATTGAGCTAGAGCCGATGATACTGGAAAGAATGTACACTGCGCTTGAACACAACAAACAAGTATCGTATGCCTATGCATCATTTTACTTTGGGGGTAAACTTTTTAAACTCTGGCCGTTTGATCCAAAGCGCCTGCAGCAGATGCCATACATTCACACCACATCACTGATCCGCACCATACACTTCCCAGGATTTGATGAAAAGCTTAAACGTTTTCAAGATTGGGATTTATGGCTGACCATGTACGAACAGAATCATAGTGGAGTATTTATTGATGAGACCTTATTCAAAGTCCATACTGGCGGGACCATGAGCACATGGCTACCAGCATGGCTCTATCAATTTCCATGGTTACCAGCAGTACAAAAATATAAAGCAGCTGAAGCAATCATTAAACATAAACACAACATAGTATGATGCGTTTACATAAATTTTTAGCCCATGCCGGTGTTGCTTCGCGACGAAAAGCCGAGAGCTTGATTGCAACCGGTAAAATTAAAGTCAACAGCGAAATCGTAGACACACAAGGGATGATGGTTGATCCAGAGAAAGACATCGTTGAATATAATGGCAAACGACTAACCATCACGGTTGAAAAAACATACCTCGCCATCCATAAACCCGTTGGTTATGTCAGCTCAGTTTCCAGTAATCAAGGAAAATCCGTACTTGATCTGGTCAAATCAAAAGAGAGACTCTATCCTGTTGGCCGACTTGATAAAGACTCAAGTGGCTTGATGATTTTAACCAATGATGGTGAGCTCGCTAATAAGCTAACACATCCGCGCTACGAAACTGAAAAAGAGTATTTTGTGGTGCTTGATCGCGATTTACTGCCTAAAGATATTGTTCGACTTGAACGCGGAGTCACGCTTGGGGGTAAACGACTCAAAGACATTCGCGTGGTCATGGCAAAAAATAAATCAGCGCGTTTGATACTCAAAGAGGGGGTGAACCGCCAAATTCGCAAAATGTTGGGGGGCATGAACTACACTGTCCTAAAACTTAAACGCGTACGCATCGGCAAACTTGAACTGGGTGAGCTGCAACCGGGGCAATCAAAACATATTGATAAAAAAGATGTCACAGCCTGACCTGTCAATTGTTATTGTTTCGTGGAACGTGAGTAGTCTACTCAAAAAATGCCTTGAGTCAATTTTTAGATACCACGATAAACTCAACATTGAGGTGATCGTCGTGGACAACGCTTCAGGCGATGACACCGTGGCGATGGTGACTAGAACATTTCCGGAGATAACGCTTATTGCTAACAGCTACAACGCCGGATTTGCCAAAGCAAATAATCAGGGCATTATGCAAGCGCACAGTGACTATCTGCTACTCCTTAATCCGGATACGGAAGTAACGAAAGACGCTCTGCAAAAAATGCTTGAGCATATCACCAACAATGAACAAATCGGAATTCTTGGCTGCAAACATATCAATACCAACTTAACGTTACAACACTCTGTTCGGCGTTTTCCGACAGTGATGGCAATTTTTTTGATTTTTTCCAAAATTGCCAAAATCATGCCTGGCGCACCATCGTTAGAGCACTACTTTGCAACTGATTTTAACTACAAACAGACAGGACCGGTTGACCAAGTGGCAGGCTCCTGTATGCTGGTGCGTCAAGCACTACTTAAAGATATCGGGTTACTTGATGAAAAATTTTTTATCTGGTTTGAAGAAGTAGACTTGTGTAAACGCGCACATGATGCCGGTTGGGAAGTTTGGTACCACGCGCTGCCAAAAATCATTCACCACGGTGGTGCCAGCTTCGGTCAACAGATGACGCTTAAAAAACAAATACTATTTTTTAAAAGCGCGCTCTATTACTTCAGAAAACACGGTTTCTTAAAATAAAATACCCAGTATCCACGGCCGTCGTGTATTTTTTGACTTTCTTCTCTTAATATATTAAAGTTTAAAATAGTCAGAAAGGAGGGTAGATTTTGACATCATTCAAAGTAAGTTTGCTCTATCGTATCAACCTGCGCAAGGAAGCGCACAAAGACAGAAGGAGAGGTGATCTCGTCCACTATTGGTATGGATCTAGGGCCATTCCCTGGGACTATACTATCCAAGGATGGAACCCAAGGACAATCTAGCAGTATCGACGAGGAAACTCGTCTTCATTTTATTGAGAAGGCCCCGCGGACACGGTTGTTCGCGGGTGTTTTTTTATATTTGATTTTTTACAATAAACACTATAGGATACATACTAATAACAAAATACCAAATGGCTCATTAAATAGGCGGGAGGGTTCCTCTATGCTTAATCGACAGAAAGGAGATGACCCATGAACTGCCGGAATAAATGCCCATGGTGTGGCAATAAGGTTAGGGGACCATGGCGAAAAAAAGTTGCCCTCGTGGCATCTTGCAATAAATGTGATGGGATGATGTTCATTTTTGAAGGATCCTTCTTCCAACTTGGACGACAACTCGTCCTGAATAGCACCCCAGAAGATCTGTGGTGGTACATCACAGAGACAATACGCCAGGAGTTAGGCCAAGATCTAGAAATCCAAACCCCGGAGGACGTTGTCATGGCTACGAACGAAGAAAATCCCTTCAAGAAAATAAGACGAAATCAATCAAACCCACCGCCAAATCGACCACCCCAGCCAATCAGCAAAGGAGAAGCTGATCATTTTGCCCAGGTTGAGCTGCCATTGCTCGACAATCCAGCGGCTTTCAAAAGTATTTTCGGTCCCAAAAAAGGAGGAGGAAAAAGATAACACCACCCGTATCCAATCTACAGTCACTGCACCCCCGCATCTCCCGAGACCGCGCTGCGCCTCGGGAGGTTTTTTGTTTTGCAGTATCTACGCTATACTAAAACTATGGATTTTTTTGGAAAAATAAATAAATATACATTCCTGTCGCTCATTGTCGTTGAGCTCATTTCACTACTAACGTTTTTAGTGCCACCGCTGCATCAGGTGGCCTTTTTGATGGTCCTACTAGCTGCCATAGGGATGGCTATCTGGAAGCTTGAATACGGCCTGCTGATACTACTGGCAGAACTGTTTGTTGGTGGCAAAGGACAACTCTTTACTATTGACCTTGCCGGAATACACTTTTCAATCCGCATGGCGCTGTTTATTATCGTCTTTGGGATATGGCTAGTAAAAGCTAACAGCTCAAAGCTAACAGCTCAAAAATACATTAAAAATCTAAAAACTAATCAGGTGCTATGGGCGTATGGCCTCATGGGCATAGTGGTAGCTATCGGCCTACTTAACGGTTTACTGCACAATACTACCCCCAACGTACTATTTGACAGCAACGCTTGGTTTTTCTTTGCACTGACCCCGGTATTTTTCCACGCCATCAATAGTAAGGAAAAAATCAATCATGCCATGGAAGTACTACTGACCAGTACCTGTTTTATTGCGCTAAAAACGATTGGCACATTGGTACTGTTTAGTCATAATATCGCCGGTATTGGTGGACAGTTCTATGATTGGATTAGAAACAGTGGAGTAGGGGAGATTACCTACGTTTCCGGGACAATTTTTAGAATCTTTTTCCAATCGCAAGTGTATATAATGATTGGATTTTTGATTGTAGTAGCAGTAGTGCTCGGCCAACAGATTAAAAATAGAAAAATACTATTTTTTTTACTGGGGTATTTGTATTTGACTTCATTTGCTCTAATCATCAGTCAGTCGCGTAGCTTCTGGGTTGGCACAGTCGTCGCAGTCGGATTGCTGTTTATTTTTTCCTGGATCAAATTCAAAATTGGCATCAAAAAAACGGTGATCACCATGGCACTACTCATCGTGATGGTTATTTCGCAACTTATGGCACTGCAACTGATCACTGGCAACTTCGGTGGTAATATCGTGGCAGATCGGTTTAAAAACTTAACCAGCGAAGCGGCAGGCCTCAGCCGCATTAACCAACTACAGCCGCTGACTACTGAAATTTTTCAGCAACTGATAGTTGGGTATGGTTTTGGTAAAACCGTTACCTACATCAGCACTGATCCGCGCATTGTGACAACGCATCCGGGCGGCGTATATACAACATACGCGTTTGAATGGGGGTATCTAGACATCTGGTTGAAACTGGGAATGATCGGCGTACTGGCATACGGCTTTCTACTGTACACTATCGTGCGCCAAGGATTTAAAAAAATCAGCACTGAACCGGTACTGATAGTTGGAACACTGTGTGGATTAGCGGCACTACTGGCAACAAATATCTTTTCTCCGTATCTTAATCATCCACTGGGTATTGGCTATGTCATGTTACTCTCTGCAATCTACCAAACTCGCAATAATGTCTAATTTCTAATTGGCCATCAAAAATTGATTAGAAATTTGTT